>NZ_LGDO01000015.1:0-30167 GCF_001279805.1 Streptomyces sp. XY431 | reverse complement strand
CCCCACCGCACCGACCCGCAGGAGACACCAGTGCCCACCCCCCGCACCCCCTGGATACCCGGAGGCGGCACCGCCCTGGACTGGGGCCTGCGCGACACGTGCCCCGTCGGCGTCGGCCCCGGTGGCTACCGGGGCGAGGGCGGGAAGGTGTGGTGCCTGTCCTGCGGCGACCGCTACACCGGGCGCCCCGCCCAGGTCGGCGACGACCACGCCCACCGCGACGACGCCCACCACGCCGCCCGTCTCCACGCCGACGACCACGAAGCCGAGATCCGCCGCTACGTCACCGCCGAACGCAACCGCGAGGTCCGCGAGAAGTCCGGGTGGACGAGCAGGGTGTACGACCTCGTCGCGGCGGCCTGCGGCGACGACTACAGCGGGGTCTGGTGGGACGGCACCGGCTACCGGCTCGTCCCCGTCGGGGCCCGGCTCGACGCGAAGGGCCGACGGGTGCGCCGCCGCGTGGTCGAGCTGGTCATCGCCGCCGGGTTCCTCCACCAGGACGCGCACGGCAACGTGACCGCCACCCCGGACGGCCGGACCATGCTCAAGGTCTGGCAGCACCACCGCGCCGACCTCGCCGAGCCCTGGCCCGTCCGGCACGAACCCCAGGCGCTGCCCCCGCTCCCCGGGGGCCAGGAGGACAAGCGCCGCCAGGAAGCCGCCCGCAAGCTCTGGGCCCAGCTCCAGCGCGAGCACGCCCAGACCCGGGCCGAACTCGTCCGCCTCCGCGAGCAGGCCGAGCAGCGGTACCAGGACGAGCTGGCCGCCGAGCGCCAGCGACGCGAGGACGAGCGGGCCGAGCGCGAGCGCGCCGAGCGGGCCCGCACCGGAGCAGACATCGACCTGACGTGGTCCGCGGTGGCCGCCGGCCGCTGGACCGTCAGGGGGGCCGGCCACGACCGCCGCCTCGACGTCACCCTCAACACCACCGACTTCGCCCACGACTCCTACGAGATCCGGGAGAACGGTTACTTCGTCTCCCGCCACCGCTACCGGCACCAGGTCGACGCCGCCGTGCGGCAACTCCTCGCCGACGCGGTCGAGATCGGAGAGCGGACACCAGAGCCCACCCCCGCCCAACCGCCGGCCGAAGTGCCCGTCGACCGCTGGCACCAGGCCCCACCCCTGCCCATCCCGCAGAAGGAGACCAGCCCTGACCATCCACCCCGACAACGTCCTGCCCGACGGCCGATGGAACGACCGGCTCTTCGACCTCGAATACGAGGGCAGGAGAGGCCACTACCGGGTCGTACGCGGCCTCGGAGAACAGATCGGCACCGTGGAGAAGCACGGGGGTGTCTGGATGGCCAAGGACACCTCCGGGGCCTGGGTCGGTGCAGCCGCCGGCCGACGCGGCTACACCACCCGCCAGGTCGCGGCCATCGAGCTCTCCACCATGGTCCCCCTGCCCCCGCCCGAGGAAGAGGAGAAGTACCGGGTGGCACCAGGCCCCACCCCCGCCTGACCGCCCCGCCCTCCCTGGCCGTCCCCCGTGTCGGAATGCCGTGTGTCGGAGCCGATTTCGGTTGGGGCTCACCAGGAGAGCCTGTGTCTATATTCTTCTTAAAATGTCGATCTAAAAAGACATAACGACATAGACCCCTACGCTGTACTACCCCTCAACCACAGCCAGTGACCAGACGGCGGGATTCGCCGCAGGCGCGGCTAGTGCAGTAGACCGGCTGCCAGGCCAACGACCACATGGGCAGCACTGCCTCGGCGAGCTGGGGCCGAAACCGAGCCGACCCCGGCCGAAGTGCCCGTCGACCGCTGGCACCAGGCCCCACCCCCGGCTGGCCGTGGGGTAAGCCCCAGGGACGCGAAGCGCCCTCGACTCCTGTTGTTGGAGGCGAGGGCGCCAGGGAACGCTACAGAACGGCCCGTTACAGGCCGAGGCGCTTGCGAATGGCTGCAATGCCGTCAGCCATGGCGACGAATTCCTCCGGGGTGTACCGGGTACCCATCAGCTCGGGGTTCTCGCTGTCGAAGATGGCCACGCCGGTAGCAACGCCGTTGGCGTCCCAACCCGTCGCCGCGAAGTCCACGCAGGCACCGTTACCCTCGGAGAGCGGAGACTTGAACCGCTCCTCCGGCCCGGGAGTGATGTCATACAGCTCTTGCTTCTTCACAAGAATCACGATTCCTTGCTGAGCGTCTTGATCAGTTCTACAGACTCCTCCGGAGTCAACGCCTTACCACTCAGGTAGTCAAACCTGCGCCGCCTTGACCTCACCTCTTTTGGGTCGTCCAGGATGGCCACGCCCGTTCCGGTATCCATCGTGGCTACACCCGGGTCACCCGGGGTCAGGTAGTCGACAACGTTCAAGTTGACCTGAGTCGCCGCAGGAGCGCCGGCCGAGAAGGGGATGATCCTCAAGGTAAAGTTCGACCGCTTCGTGGTCTCCACGATGTGGTCGAGCTGCGCCTTCATGACTGCGGGACCGCCCACCAGGGCCCTGATCGCGGCCTCAGAACAAAGAGCATCCAGGACCGCTGGCCGCTCGGCCCTGAAGAAGATGTCCTGCCGCCGACGGCGCACCGTGTGCTGGACAGCAGTCTTCTCGACACCGTTCTCGCGCACGTGGAACTCGTCTACCGCTTGCATGTAGGGAAGGATCTGGAACGGCCAGGGGATCAAGGCGCCTGTGGCGATGCTGATCTTGCTGGCGGGGTCCTCAAGCTCAATCAGCCTGACAAGGCTGCGCGGAAGGTCGCCCAGGTATTCGTCCCACCAGGCGGTTTGCGAAGCCCGAGCGGCCCTGATCTCCGCCAAGAGATCGAGCCGGATCGCCTCGCCGACGCCGTACAGGTCGAGCATCGTTGTCAGCTGCTGGTCGGTGGGGAGCTGACCGCCCTTCTCCATCAGTGAGACGAGGTCCTGACTCTTGCCGATGGCAAGACCCACGGCCCCCTGAGTCAGGCGAGGGCGGACTTCCGTACGAAGCGCCCGAAGCCGCCGGCCAACGCTCACCATGGCGCGGGACGCTGCCGCTTTCGTCACGCTCCGTTCCTCTCTGTCCAGCATAGATGTTCCTGGGGAGGAGGGTAGCGCCCCAGACGGCAACGACGCCTCGTACGAGTGAAGTTTGACGGGTACTCACGAGGGGCTTGCGTACGAGCCGCTCGTACGAGGAAACTCAGTGCTGCACCAACCGCTACGAGCCATCTGCGGAGTGTAGTGCTGCCGCGATGGCGCACGGCTCCCTCCGGCTGATCTGTGGAGGAGCTGTGCGAGAACTGATCACTCACGTTCACGTGAGCCCGTACGTCCGCTTGATTTGCTCGGCGAAGTTCGAACCCGACCCCACGGTGGTTCGCGCGGTCCGCCAGTTCATCAAGAAGTGCTGTCTTGAAGTCGGCATCGACCCCCACGCGCCGATGGTCCTTGCTTGCGAGCTGGCCACAAACGCGGTCCGGCACGCTAGGACGCCCTTCAAGGTCACCTTCGTGGCCTTGGAAGGTCGGCCGATGTGGATCGAGGTGGAGGACGGTTCCGTCGAACTGCCCAAGCCCCGCGCTGCGGGCCCGGACGACCTCGGCGGCCGTGGCTTCGAGTTGATCGAGGCTCTGGCAGCGAGCTGGCACACCGACCGCAATCTCGGCTCGGGAAGCAAGATCATTTGCGTCACGCTCAAGGGGGACGCCGAAGAGGGGGATATGGAAGATGACTCCGATGATGGGAACGACGCCAACACAGCCGGTGGTGGCGGGCAACACCGAGCCTCGGCGCGGCAGTCGGATCTACATCGAGGCCCTTACCCCCGAGCAGTTGCGGCACCTCGGCCGGCCTGAGCTTCCCATTCGGCTGACGATCAGCGGCATCGTCGCCGACCCCACCGGGGAGCACCCTCCGCCGGTCTTGGAACTGCGCTTCGACCGCAAGACGTTGGCGGGCATCGAGCAGCAGATCCAAGGGCTTCAGCTTCCGGGCGAACCTGCGCCGTCTGATGACTCGCCCTCGCCGGAACCCCTCGCCCGCAGGACGCCCGGCGAGTGGCTTCACGAAAGGCTGAAGCCCGAGGAGATCGCCGAACGACGCGGTACCTGGACGGGGCTCGGAGCTTCGGCCAAGAATATGCAGCTCTTCCGGGATGCCCTGCGAAGAGCGGAGGCCGCGACGTGACGACGATCGCCGAGTCTCCAGCGCAAGCCCTGGCGCACACCGACCTGACCGGGACGGTCACCGCGGCCTTCGCCTACGAGGTCAAGTCTGCCGGCCTCGCCCGCGAGCTGGTCAAGGACACGCTCCTCCGCTGGGGCCTGGGTGACCTGGTCGAGAACGCTGTTCTGGTCGCCAGCGAGCTGATGACCAACGCGATACAGACGGGTTGTCGGCGCAGCATCACCCTGACCCTTGAGCAGATCGGCGAGTCTGCCGTTCGGATCTCTGTTGAGGACGGGTCGCGCTACCCACCGGTCTTCATCAAGCCCGGCCTGCCGACCAACCCGGACCGGCTCCCGGCTGGCGGTCGCGGCCTGGTGATCGTGGACGGCCTGTGCAAGCGCTGGGGGCTCGACCTCCGCCCCCAGGGCAAGTGTGTGTTCGCCGAGATCCACGGTCCTCGCCGCCCTCGGCGTTGACCCCCAAAGCTCCCGGCCTGATTCGGATGGGGAAGTCCGCCAGGCCGGGCCCCACCAGGAATCCCCCTGGTGGTCTTCGCACCACCCAGCAGGAAGGAACAACGCAATGAACGTGAACGAGCCCGTCATCGTGGCCGACGAGGACGACGACGTGACCGTGATCGGCGACGCGGCGGCCCTCACCATGGGCGGCCAGGCCGACGGCGGCGAGGGCAAGCGCCACGTGTACTCGTACACCGGCTGACCCTCCCCGCTGTAACTGCGGTGCGGTCCTCCGGGGCCGCACCGCTCCGCTTTCTGCCATTGCTTGGCCAAGGGGAGGTTCACATGGCTTTCGGGGGCTTCAGTAGCTCCTCGGCGAGCACGCCGTATCCGCTGGGAGGGAGACAACTGCACCGGCAGTCGAGCGTGTGGAAGGACGGCCTGACGCCGACCGAGCTGCACGTCGCGGAGGGCGGCCCGGCGCGCAGGCTGTTTGTCCTAGGACCGAGTGGAGCGCGGGCCGCAGATTTGAAGGCGCTGGCCGACGGCCCCCTGCCGACCGACCTAGGGTGGCGCTGGCCGGGGGCGTACACAGTGGTGATCGAGGCTGATCAGGAGACCTTGATCTTCACCGACCCCTCAGCCGCGTCGCCGGTCTACCTCACCCAGTACGGATCAGGGTGGGCCTGGTCATCGTCGGCTCGGCTCCTCGCCGGACTCAGCCGAGCCCCCGTCGACACACGGCGGCTAGTGACTGCGGTGTTCACACCACTGCTCCCCGCTCTCGTCGCGGGCCGGTCGTACTTCTCGGGGGTCGAGCAGTTGCCGCCAGGCGCCCGCATCCGGCTCACCCCGGTCACCGAGCCCCAGATTACGATCCTCTGGCTACCGCAGCCGGACTCAAGTCCATCACCGACCGGCCGCCTCCGGACCGAGCTTGCGAGAGCCGTGGGCGTGGGCCTGGACGACGGCCCGTTCAGCACCGACCTGTCGGGCGGACTCGACTCGTCAACCGTCACGCTCCTGGCAGCACGCCACGCACCCGCCGGCACGAGCGTGCCCGCTGTGACGGTCCACCCCGAAGGGGACGAGTCGGGGGCCGACCTCCGGTTCGCCCGGCTTGTCGCGGACTCGATGCCGGGCAGGATCGAGCACCATCTTCTTCCGACGCGACGCGAGCACCTGCCCTACACCGAGATCACCAGCGTGCCCGCCGCCGATGAACCGGCACCGTCCACCATGGCCTGGGCCGGGCTGCTCCGGCAGTTGGAGTGGATGGCCGAGCAGTTCGACACTCGGCTCCATCTGACTGGCGATGGTGGAGACAGCGTCTGCTCGCAACCGGCCGTCCACATCGCTGATCTGCTCCGGCACCGTCAGCTCCGGGCCGCCCTTCACCAGGCCGCGGGCTGGGCCCGGCTGCGGCATCTGCCGCTGTCGAACCTTCTTCGGCAGGCCCTCGCAACGGCCCGGCTCTCCCGGTCCGACGTGCTGGCCGTGCTGGCCGAGCAGATCGTCCAGGGTCCGTCCCCGGCGGCCGGCACCGTTCACTGGTTCCCGCGCGTGCAGCTTCCGGACTGGGCCGGTGCCGAGACCCTGCCTCACCTGCGAGGTGAGATCGAGCGGGTCGCCTCCGCACCGGACCCCCTCTCGGGGCTCGACGCTGGCGTGCGCACCGTCATTGATGAGGTCCGTGAGGTAGCTCGGACGGCGCAGGCGGATGCCGCACTGGCAGAGGACATCGGCATCCGGCTCCGGAACCCGTTCCTGGACGCCAGGGTGATCGACACTGTTCTGCGCGTCCCGCTCAGAGCCCGGCCGCCTGTGTACGCCTACAAGCCCCACTTGGTGACTGCGATGCGTGATCTACTACCAGCCCCGCTTGCCGCGCGTAGCACGAAGGGCTCGTTCAATGCGGACTTCTACACCGGCCGGCGGGAGAACCTGGACGCGCTGCTCGGCCTGGCGGACGGGTTCCTCGCTGCTCTCGGCGTAGTCGACCCCCGGACCCTGCGCCGCGTGCTCAAGCAGGCTGCGATGGGCATGCCCGTGCCGATGGGCGTCTTGGACCGAACTCTTGCCGTCGAGGCGTGGTTGATCGCGCTTGACCGAGAGCCGGAGCCGCAGTGGGTTGAGGGAGTGGCCATCCGTGACTGACGCGACTTCGTTCGTGACGATGCCCCGCTATGTCCGTGGCCTTGACTTCGGACACGCCGTTGTCCTGGTGAACTACCTCAACGGGCAGGTCAGCACGCTCCCCGCTTCCGCCGGCATGGCGCTCCGCCAAGCGGCGGAGTTCGGCAACGCCAGGCACCTGCCGGAACCCCTGCTGAAGTCACTGCTCACGTCGGGGTCGCTGGTGCGGGCAGACCGGCCTCGGCCCTCGCGGAACGTCCGGACGGTGGAGGCCCCGAAGGCGAGCTGGGGCGGCGACGAGTTCCGGGCTGGGCTGACGCCTCCCGTGCCCGTTCCCCGTGCCTGGACGCTGGCGGCTGCCACTGCGCTCTCGGTGGTCCACACCGTGAAGGCCGCAGGCCCGGAGCATCAGGCGATGGGTCGCGTCCTCAAGCTGATCCATTCCGCCAGCAGGACGGGACACCGAAGGGCGGCCACCCTCAGCGAAGCTCAACGCGCCGTCCACGCGGTGCGAAGCGCGGGCTGGTACTCGCCCGGACGGACGAACTGTCTGGAGGAGTCGGCTGCCTCGGTGCTGCTGCTCCGGCTGACGGGTAGGGCCGCGGTTTGGCGTCATGGGATCGCGCCCGACCCGATACGGTTGCACGCCTGGATTGAGACCGTTGAAGGTACTCCCGTCGCCGAGCCAACGTCAGTTCACTTGTACACAGCGACACTTAGCATCCCCGGAGCACATCATGTCCGTTGAACAGATCATTTGGATGTCGGCTGGCGCCTGCGGGCTTGGCCCCTTGCGGTCCGACCTTGCTGAGCAGTACTGGCGCTGGGAGGAGGACCCAAGTTCCCTGATTGGGTTCGGCCGGCCGGTCCCCGAATCGCTGCCGAGCCGGACTCAGGGTCTTCAGCAGCAGCTCGCGGGAAGGAACATCAGGTTCACGGTCTACGACCTCGCCGACGCCGAGAACCCGGTGCCTGTCGGCATGACCACGCTCCAGCCCGACACCTACGCCCGCTCCGCCGAGTACATCCTCGTCATCGCCCCTGAGGCGCGGGGCAAGGGGCTCGCGGCACCGGCGACCCGGCTGACGCTGGACTTCGGTTTCCACGTAGCCAACCTCCGGTCCGTGTGGCTCAAGGTGCTCGCACCAAACGAGGCCGCCGTCCACGTCTACGAGAAGGCGGGCTTCAAGCACGTCGGCGCGATGCGTGAGGCGGGGTACTGGCAGGGTGCTGTGTGCGATGAGCTGATCATGGATGCGCTCGCCTCCGAATTCGGCGGTCCCAGCGTTCTGGGACCGACGGGGGGAGTTTCAGGCCCCTAAGAACTCTCGACCATCTCGCACCCCCGTCGCCCCGGCCCCCGGCGACGGACCAGGCCCCCGGCCCGTGGCTGCCCCCGCTGCCGCAGGTCGGGGGCTATTTCGTGAGCCCAGGCCCTTGCTGGAAGCGGCCACGATAGGGTCGTGGCCCCTTACACCTCAGCCCGTTTCCGCAGGTCGGGAACAAGGTGCAAGGTCGGTGCGTTCCCCCACGTTGTCGCCCAGACCAGTTCGTACGTCCCGGCCAGTTCGCGCAGCCAGCTGCCGTGGCGGGCGGAGAGCAGCACGGTGTAGCCGAGCAGGGTGTGGACGTCGAACCCGGCCCCGGGGTGGGGACAGACCGGGTTGAGCACGCCGTCGACGTCCAGGAACAGCAGTGGCTTCGGCATCGGGCGCCCCCAGGTCTCGTGCGTCGTCACCTGGTCGGACGAGCCGGGACCCCCGGCGGTTGCCCGCCGAAGGGCGCACACGGGGGCGCACCGGGGGCGCTCGGAGTGGGCCGCGATCCGGCTCACTGCGCCGTCACGGGCTCCGGGCTCACTGCGCTGCCACGGCTCCGGGCTCACTGGCCGTGACGGGCTCCGGGAGGACGTCGGCGGGCGGCTCGGCGGGGCGTCGGGAGAGCCGACGGACCTGCGGTTCCAGCAGGACGGCGGCGCTGAGCACCAGGGAGACCACCGCACAGGTCCAGAGCGCGCCGGACAGGCCGAGCAGGTCGGCGGCCGGGCCGGCGAGGGCGGTGCCGAGCGGTGCCAGCGAGAGCGAGCCGAGCTCGTCGTAGGCGGCGACCCGGGAGAACGCCTCGGCCGGGATCTCCTGCTGGAGCGCGATCATCCAGTTGACGCCGAAGACGGTCACGCCGACGCCGGAGAGGAACATCGCCGCGCAGAGCACCGGCAGCGGGGCGGACACCGCCAGGGCCAGTGCGGGCACGCCGAACAGGAACACGCCCCAGTTGCCGACCAGCAGGATCCGGCGCGGCTGCCAGCGGACCATCAGCACGCCGGTGGCGACCAGGCCGACGCCGTAGGCCGCCATCGCCAGGCCCCAGTCGCGGGCGCCCCCGAGCTGTTCCTTCGCCACGGCGGGCCCGTACACCGCCTCGACCGCGCCGACGCAGGCGACCAGCACCGAGAACTGGAGCACGATGACCCAGAGCCAGCGGCGGGAGGAGAACTCCTGCCAGCCCTCGCGCAGGTCGCGGAGCATTCCGCCGTCCACGGCCGGGGCGCTCGGCGCCTGCGGTTCGAGCAGGAAGCGCAGCGCGGCGGCGGCCAGGAAGCAGGCGGCGTCCAGGGCGAGCACCCACCCGGCGCCGACTGCCGCGGTCAGCGCGCCGCCGAGCGCGGCGCCGCCGATCTGCGCGCCGTTGAAGCCCATCCGGTAGACCGAGAAGGCCCGGGCGGCGTGCTCGGGGGTGACGCTCTCCAGGATCATGCCGCCGGAGGCGGGGGAGTAGAAGGCGTAACCGGCGCCGGCACCGGCCGAGAACAGCATCAGCTGCCAGAGTGTCGGCTCGCCGGTCAGGACCAGGAGGGCGAGGGCGCCCTGGGAGACGGCGCTGAACAGGTTGGCGCCGACCATCACATGGTGGCGCGGCAGCCGGTCGGCGAGCGCGCCGCCGATCACCAGCAGCAGGACGGTGGGCAGCAGCCGGGCCGCGGTGACGTAGCCGACGTCGGCGGTCGAGCCGCCGCCGTCGAGGATCGCGAAGGCGGTGGCGATGGGGGCGCCGGCGTTGCCGAGCCCGCTGACCACGGTGGCGGCGGTCTGGATCCGGAAGTTGCGGCTCGCCCAGGCGAAGCGGCCGGTGGGCGGGGGCGGTGATTGGCTCTGCACTCCGCGACTATGCCGGGGCGGGTGGTCCGTGTCCATCCGATAAACGGACCGACGCCGGGGTGCCCTCGGGGGCTCAGCCCAGGTGGCCCCAGAGGAAGGCCAGGGTGCGCTTCCAGGCGATCGCCGCCTGGAGCGGGTCGTAGGTGCCGAGCAGGTTCTCCTCGTTCATGAAGGCGTGCCCGGCCGGGTAGAAGTGGAACTCCGGGCGGATGTCGGTGGCCTCGCCGATCCTGATCGCGGCCTCGTCGACGGCGGCCATCGGGAGGGACCGGTCGTGCTCCCCGTAGTGGCCGAGCACATGGGCGGTCAGGCCCCGGTACTCGAAGTCCGGGTCGGGCGGCAGACCGTAGAACGGCACCGCCGCCGCCACCCGGTCGCCCTCGGCGGCGGCCAGCAGCAGGGCGAAGCCGCCGCCCATGCAGAAGCCGACCACGCCGACCGCGTCGCCGACCACGCCGTCCAGGTCGAGCAGCAGGTCGACCGCTCCGCCGAGGTCCCGCACCGCCCGCTCGACCGGCAGCTCGCGCTCGAGCCGGGCCGCCTCGGCGCGGTCGTGGGTGGTCGCGCCGCCGAAGAGGTCCGGTGCGAGGACGGTGAAGCCCTCGGCGGCGAACCGGTCCGCCACGTCGGCCAGGTACGGGGTCAGGCCCCACCACTCCTGGACCACCACCAGGCCGGGGCCGACGCCCTGGGGAGGACGGGCCAGATAGCCGTGGGCCTGGTGGCCGCCGCTGGGGAAGGTGACGTTCTGCCGGGAGCCGCCCTGGTCAGGCATGGCTTCCTCTCGGGGGACGGGCCGCCGGGCGCGGCGGCGGGTCGGGGGCCGGGTCAGGGGCCGGTGCGGGGTTGGTCGGGGACCGCTGGCGCGGCCGGTCGGGCGGGGCGGTCAGCCCATCTCCTCCAGGGCGCGGCCCTTGGTCTCCTTGATGCAGAAGGCCACGAACGGGATGGAGAGCAGCGCGAAGACCGTGTAGATGACGTAGGTCGCCGAGAGGTTCCAGTCGGCGAGGTCGGGGAAGCTGACGGTGATCGCCCAGTTGGCGATCCACTGGGCGGAGGCGGCGACCGACAGCGCGAGCGCGCGGATCCGGTTGGGGAACATCTCGCCGAGCAGGACCCAGACCACCACGCCCCAGGAGAACGCGAAGCAGAACACGAAGACGTGCGCGGCGACCAGCGCGACCGTCGCGTAGGTGTCGTCCAGGGTGGCGGAGTCGCCGGTGCCCTGCCGGTAGGAGAACGCCCAGGCGGCGGTGGCCAGTGCGGCGGCCATCCCGGCCGAGCCGGCCAGGGCGAGCGGCTTGCGGCCGATCCGGTCGACCAGCGCCATCGCGATCACCGTGCCGACCACGTTGACGATCGAGGTGGAGAGGCTGATCAGCAGCGAGTTCGACTCGTTGATGCCGACCGACTGCCAGAGGAAGGAGGAGTAGTAGAAGATCACGTTGATGCCGACGAACTGCTGGAACACCGAGGCGCCGATACCGACCCAGACGATCGGCAGCAGCCCGAACCGGCCGCCCAGCAGGTCCTTGAGCCGGGGCTTGTGGGTGGACGCCAGCACCGAGTGGATCTCGGCCACCCGGGCGTCCAGGTCGACACCCTCGCCCTCGACCTCCAGCAGCACCTTGCGGGCCTGCTGCTCCCGGTTGTCGGCGATCAGATAGCGCGGCGACTCGGGGATGGACATCGCCATCAGTCCGTAGACCAGGGCCGGGATCGTCTCCACGCCGAGCATCCACTGCCAGGCCTGGATGCCGCCGAGGTGGCCGGTGGACTCGCCGCCGGCGGCCTGGTTGAGCGCCCAGTTGGCGAGCTGGGAGACGGTGATGCCGAGCACGATCGCCATCTGCTGGAACGAGGCCAGCCGGCCCCGGTAGGCGGTCGGGGCGACCTCGGCGATGTACGTCGGCGCGATCACCGAGGCGATGCCGATCGCCACGCCGCCGACCACCCGCCAGGTGGCCAGCAGCTCCAGGTTCGGCGGGAACATCGAGCCGAGGCCGCTGATCGCGAACAGGGCCGCGGCCAGCAGCATGGTGCGCACCCGGCCCAGGTGGTCGGCGAGCCGCCCGGCCACGACCGCCCCGGCCGCCGAGCCGAGCAGGGCGATCGCGACCACGAAGGCCGTCGTGCCGTTGCCGACCCCGAAGTGCTTCTGGATGCCCGTCACCGCACCGTTGATCACGGCGCTGTCGTAGCCGAACAGGAACCCGCCCATCGCGGCGGCGGCCGAGATGAAGACGACGTGCCCGAGGTGCGCCTCGCCGGATGCCGGATGGGTCTGGGTCCTGGACACGCACGCTCCCCGGGTCGACGGTCCCGTCCGCGCGGCCGAGCGGGCAGGGTTCGGCTCACATTCGACCAGTGCCCGGGCGGCGGTGCCTCGATGAATGGGCCGAACGGGTGATGGAGCGTCAGTTGATCGCGCGGTCCGGGGGAACGGGACCGGGGCGTGTCCTCCGGACCGCGCCGGAGCGGCGGGCGTTGCGGCGCAGCAGCTGGGTGCGGGCCCCGGCGTCCACGCCCCGGTCCCGCTCGGCGAGCCGGTCGGCCATCGCGTACTGCTCGGCGGCCGGCTTCTTGTCGTCGTACTTGAACTTGGCGCGGACCTCGCGGACGGTCAGGCGCAGCCCGGTCAGGCCGGGGAGCAGCCGCGCGAACTCCCCCTCGCCGGGGGTGACCCGGACGTCCGGGCGCTCCGGCTGGAAGTGGGCCAGCTGGCGGTTGAGGATCTCCGCCTTGCCGGTCGGGTCGGTGACCAGTGACGCGGTGGCGTGGAAGTGCACCGAGGCGTAGTAACTGGTCGGCGTGCCGGGTTCGCCGCGCCAGTGGCCGGGGGCGAAGGCGTAGTCGTCGGTGACCGCGAGGGTGACCTCCGGGTCGGCCCGGACGGCCGGGAGCAGGGGGTTGGGGGCGGCGAGGTGGAGCAGGATCTCGCCGCGGTCGGCGTCCAGCAGGAAGTGGGTGGGGACGAGCACCGGGCCTTGGCCCGGCCCGCCGTTGGCGGCGAGCAGGCCGAAGTCGCGGCCCTCGGCGAGCCAGGCGCGCCATTCGGCTTCGTCGCCGCGGTCCCAGGAACGGATCAGCATCGGGGCCCCCGGTCAGCCGGCGGAGCGGGTGGAGTCGTCGGCCCCGGTGCTCGGGTCGGGGTCGCTACTCGGGTCGGGGGCGGGGCTCGGGGCGGTGAGCGCGCGCAGGTTCGCGGGGAGCGGCACGGTGGTGGAGACGTCCGGCAGGG
Organism: Streptomyces sp. XY431; assembly: GCF_001279805.1. Lineage (NCBI taxonomy): Bacteria > Bacillati > Actinomycetota > Actinomycetes > Kitasatosporales > Streptomycetaceae > Streptomyces > Streptomyces sp. XY431. The sequence continues at coordinate 17,066 of NZ_LGDO01000015.1, read as the reverse complement.
GCGTGCCGTAGCCGCTGGTGACCGGGACCAGGCCGGCCCAGTAGGGCAGGTCGAGGTCCTCGGCGTCGTCGGCGGCGAGGTCGGTCCGGCTCTTGGCCGAGACCTCGTCGAGGTCGAGCCGGATCACCGCGGTGGCGGCGAGTTCCTTGGCGTTGGCCGGGCGGACCTCGGCGGAGCGGCCGGGCACGACCTGGTCGACCAGGGCGTCCAGCGCGATGCCCAGCTCCTCGGGGTCGGTGACCTGGTACGCGGTGCCGTGTGCCACCACCGAGCGGAAGTTGACCGAGTGGTTGAAGGCCGATTTGGTCAGCACCAGCGCGTCGACCAGGGTGACAGTGAGGCAGACTGGCAGGCCCTGCTCGCCCCGGGCGCCGCGCAGCGGCCGGCTGCCCGTGGAACCGTGCACGTAGAGGCGGTCGCCGACCCGGGCGTGGATGGTGGGCAGCACGACCGGCGCGCCGTCGACGACGAAGCCGAGGTGGCAGAGGTAGGTGGCGTCCAGGACCGCGTGGATCGCCTCGCGCTCCCAGGTGGCCCGGTCCTTGTAGCGGGTGGGGGTGGTGCGCGGGGTGCGGGCGTAGGACGTGTCGTTGTCCGGTACTGTCGACATGACAACCTCTATGTACTAGTGCATACTCTGTTTTGTGCTAGGAGACTATCGGATCACCGGTCGGCGTGCCAGCGAGATTGCGGCCGAGATCGAGCGGGGCGTCAGCGGTGGACAACTCGCCCCCGGGACGCCGTTGCCGCCGCTGCGCGACCTCGCGGCCGAACTCGGCGTCAACCCCAACACCGTGGCCGCCGCCTACCGGCTGCTCCGCGACCGGGGAGTGATCGAGACCGCCGGCCGCAAGGGCAGCCGGATCCGGCCGCGGCCGGCCCACACCCCGCGCGACGAGATCCGGCTGCCCGTTCCGGCGCACGCCCGCGACCTCTCCCACGGCAACCCCGACCCGGCGCTGCTGCCCGACCTCACCCGGGCCCTCGCGGCCGCCGCCGAGGCCGCCCGCCGCGAACCGGTCCGCTACGGGGACCCGGTCGCCGACCCCGGGCTGCTCGCGCTGGCCGGCGCGGCCTTCGCCGCGGACGGCCTGCCCTCCGGGCCGATCGCCGTCGCCTCCGGATCGCTGGACACCATCGAGCGGATCCTGGTCACCCGGCTGCGCCCCGGTGACGCCGTCGCCGTCGAGGACCCGGGCTGGGGCAGCCTGCTGGACCTGCTGCCGGCGCTCGGCCTGCGCGCGGCGCCGGTCCGGCTCGACGACGCCGGCCCGCTGCCCGGTGCGCTCGCCGAGGCGCTGGACGGCGGCGCCCGGGCGGTGGTCGTCACCAGTCGGGCGCAGAACCCGACCGGCGCCGCGCTCACCGCCGGGCGGGCCGGGGAGCTGCGCGCCGTCCTGTCCGCCCGTCCGGACGTGCTGCTGATCGAGGACGACCACGGCCACGGCATCGTCGATCAGCCCTACCACCCGCTGGCCGGCGCGGGCTCGCGGCACTGGGCGGTGGTGCGCTCGGCGGCCAAGGCCTACGGGCCGGACCTGCGGCTCTCGGTCGCGGTGGGCGACGAGGACACCGTCGGACGGGTGCTCGGGCGCCAGCGGCTGGGTGCCGGGTGGGTCAGTCATCTGCTCCAGCACGCGGTGGCCGAGCTGTGGCGCACCGACGCCGCGCCGGTGGAGCGGGTGGCCGGTGCCTACCGGGCGCGCCGGGGGGCGCTGATCGGCGAACTGGCCGCGCGCGGCGTCGCGGCGCACGGGGCGAGCGGGCTGAACGTCTGGGTGCCGGTGCCGGACGAGGCCGTCGCACTGGCCGCCCTGGTGCAGCGCGGCTGGGTCGTGGCGCCGGGCGCGCGCTACCGGCTCCAGTCGCCGCCCGGGCTGCGGGTCACGGTCGCGCAGCTGGACCCGGCCGATGCCGGGCGGCTGGCGGAGGATCTGGCGTCCGTGCTGAGCGGGTGGCACGGGATCGCCGGGGCGGGGGCGGACGGGGCGCCGTCGCGGCTGATCTGATTCGGTCCGGCCGGCCTCGGGGGAATGGAACGGCCTCCGATTCCAGGTCAATGGCGATACCAATTTCGATTCGATCCGGATCGAATCGAAATTGGTATCGCCATTGACTGGCCAGAAATGATCCGAGCCGATCAATACCGATTGGTAACAGGCCGAGAAATTCACTGCAGATACCTAGCGGTAACAAGCGTGGGCGTGTCATGTTCATCGCGCCACCGGCCGGCGGCCTACCCTCACCCCGTGTCTCCCCGCCCCCACCTGCGGGCGAGACCGATCGTTGGAGTTCCGTCGTGCCCGAAAACCGTTCGAGCATTTCCCGCACCACCGCCCGGTGGCGCGGACGGCTGCTCGCCGCCGCGCTCGCCCTGCCGCTCGCCGCCACCGGACTGGTGGCGGGAACCGCCGCCCCGGCCCGGGCCGCCACCCCGAGCGGCCCGACCGCCAGCGTCAGCCTCGGCGACAGCTACATCTCCGGGGAGGCCGGCCGCTGGAAGGGCAACTCCGTCACCAGCGGCGGCAACCGGGCCGGCACCGACCGGGCCTGGACCGGCAGCGGCTACGACCCGAGCCGGATCTACGGCACCACCTACACGAGCGGGTGCGACCGCTCGGACGTGGCCGAGGTGCGCAGCGCGCCGACCGTGGCCCAGACCCAGATCAACCTGGCCTGCTCGGGCGCCGTCGCCGCCAACGTCTTCCGCGCCGCCAACGGCGGGCAGTCGTTCAAGGGCGAGGCCCCGCAGGCCGACCAGCTCGCCACCGTGGCCCGGCAGAACAACGTCAAGCTGGTCACCCTGTCGATCGGCGGCAACGACCTCGGCTTCGGCGACGTGATCTCGACCTGCGTGCAGGACTACCTCGTCTGGTACTCCTACTGCAACGACGACCAGCAGGACGCGGTCGACGGCCGGATGCCGGCCGCGATGGCCGGCGTCGGCAAGGCGCTCGACGAGATCCGCGCCGTGATGGCGGGCGCCGGGTACGCGGCCGGGGACTACCGGATCGTGCTGCAGTCCTACCCCTCGCCGATCCCGCGCGCCGCCGAGATCCGCTACCCCGAGAGCGGCTGGAGCCGCTCGGACACCGGCGGCTGTCCGCTCTGGAACGGTGACGCGGACTGGGCGCGCGACTCGCTGGTGCCGCAGATCTCCCGGGCACTCGCCGGGGTGGCCCAGGCCAAGGGCGTGCAGTTCCTGGACCTGAGCGACATGCTCCAGGGCCGCGAGGTCTGCTCCAAGGCGACCCGCCAGGCCAGTTCGACCAGCGCACCGTCCGCGACCACCAGCGAGTGGGCGCGGTTCCTGGACGGCGGGCTCAACGCCTCGCAGGGCACCCTGCAGGAGTCGCTGCACCCCAACTACTACGCGCAGCAGGCGCTCGGGCGCTGCCTGACCCTGCTGTACGGGCGGACCAGCGGCGACTGGGGGTGCCGCAACACCGCCGGACAGGACGCCAGTGGGATGTACCTGACGGCGAAGTAGCCGACGGGAACGGGACGTCGCCCTGCCCCTCGCCTGTGCGGCGGGGGCAGGGCGACGTGCGTCGTCGGTTCGGCGGGGCAGGGCGAGGTCGTCCCGTTCCCGTGGTTCCGGTCAGCCCTTGGCGAGCAGCGCCTGGGTGTGCTCCTTGACCTGGTCCCTCGTCAGATAGGCGTCGGTGTACTCGAAGTCACGGAGCCGGGCGGGCTGGCGGGCGAGGAACCCGGTGCGCACGAAGTCGTCGCCGGCGGTCGCGTTGAGCAGCCAGTTCGCGCCGACCCGGAACTTGGCGGCATTGGTGCGCATCGCCATCAGGTGGTAACCGCGCGCCACCAGTTGCGCCGGCACGCCGCGCAGCTCCACCCCGAGCGGCTTGGAGACGGCGTCCTTGCCACCGAGGTCCACCACCAGGCCCAAGTCCTTGTGGTAGTAGGGCTCCAGGGGCTGGTTGCGGAGCGCGGCGATCACATTGTTGGCCACCGTCCGGCCCTGGCGGGCCGAGTGCTGGGCGGTCGGCGGGCACATCGCGCCGTCGCCCTTGGCGAGGTCGGGGACGGCGGCGGCATCGCCGAGCGCGAACACGCCCTCGAACGGGGGCACCCGCATCTCCGCCGTCACCGCGATCCGCCCGCGCACCGTCTCCGCGTCCAGGGTGGCGATCAGCGGGCTCGCGGCGACGCCGGCCGTCCAGATCAGGGTCCGGCAGGGGAGCACCCGGCCGTCGGTGAACTTCACCGACTCGGCGCCGACCTCGGCCACCGACACGCCCAGCGAGACCTCGATGCCGCGCTCGCGCAGCACCTCCAGGGCGGCGGTGCCGAGGGCGTCGCCGAGCTCGGGCATCAGCTTGGGGGCGATGTCGATGAGGTGCCACTTGATCTGCCGGGCGTCCAGCCTGGGGTAGCGGTGGGCGGCGGCCGTGGTGAGGCGCTGGAGGCAGGCGGCGGTCTCGGTCCCGGCGTAGCCGCCGCCGACCACCACGAACTGGAGCCGGGACTCGCGCTCCCGCTGGTCCGGGGTGGCCGAGGCGAGGTCCAGCTGGGCGATCACGTGGTCACGGACGTACGCCGCCTCGGCGAGGGTCTTCATGCCGCGCGCGTAGTCGGTCAGACCGGGGATGTCGAAGGTGCGGGTGACGCTGCCGGGGGCCAGCACCAGGTAGTCGTACTTCTGTGCCACCACCTCGTCGGTGATCTTGCGCACCACGCAGACCTTGGCGGCCGGGTCCACCCCGATCGCGCCGCCGGGGACGATGTGGGTGCGGCGCAGCGAGCGCCGCAGCGAGACGGCCACCGACTGCGGTGTGAGCACACCGGCCGCCACGTGCGGCAGCAGCGGCAGGTAGAGCTGGTAGCTGAACGGGGTGACCAGGGAGATCTCCGCCTCCGCCGGGGAGAGCTTGCGCTCCAGCCGGCGCGCGCACTCCAGTCCGGCGAAGCCGCCGCCCACGATCAGGATCCGGGCTCGTTCCATCGTGCGTCCCTCACAGTGCAGGTCGTTCCGCCGCGGGTCGTGGCGCCGGGGGCCGTTCCGCCACGGCGCGGCCCTCGGTGGGCGCGGAGGTGGCGGAGCGGACGCGGCGGTGCGAGTGCGGTGGTGCGGGTCATGGCCGATGCGGGTCGTGGCCGGTTGCGGGTCGTGGCCGTAGCGTTCCCCGGCTACTGTCCGCCACGTTCGCACGGAGCGGCGGGGGCTGCCACCGGGGCGACCCGGGCGGGGGAGTGGGCCGGGCAAGAGGACCGGGGGAGTAGGCCGGGCATGTGGGCTGGGGGAGTGGGCCGGGCAAGAGGACCGGGCGAGTGGGCCGGGTGACACCCGCCCCGTGCATATGCCCGATAGGCTGTCGGCCGTGCTCCCCGAGGTGACGGCGGTCCGTTATGTGACGCCACTGCGAGAAGGCGGCTCGATGCCGGGCCTGGTCGAGGCCGACGACAGGCGGCTGTACGCGCTGAAATGGGTCGGCGCGGCGCAGGGCCGCAAGGCGCTGGTGGCGGAGGTGCTGGCCGGGGAACTCGGCCGGCGGCTCGGACTGCCGGTGCCCGAGCTGGTGACCGTCGATCTGGACCCGGTGCTGGCCCGCAGCGAGCCGGACCCGCAGATCCAGGACCAGATGCGCGCCAGCGGCGGGCTCAACCTGGGCATGGCCTTCGTCAGCGGCGCGCTCAACTTCGACCCGCTCTGCTTCGACGTGGACGCCGGGCTGGCCGGGCAGGTGCTCTGGTTCGACGCCCTCATCGGCAACGTCGACCGCTCCTGGCGCAACCCCAATCTGCTGGTCGCCACCGGTGGGCTGCGGCTCATCGACCACGGCGCGAGCCTGATCTTCCACCACCACTGGGCCGGTGCCGCCGCCTGGATCCGCCGGCCGTACGACGCCTCCGACCACGCGCTGCTGCGCGCCGAGCCGGACCTGCTCGCCGCCGACAAGGCGCTCGCGCCGCTGGCCGAGACGGCGATCGAGGAGGCGGTGGCGCGGATCCCGGACGTCTGGCTGGTGGACGAGCCCGGCTTCGACTCGCCCGAGGCGGTGCGCGCGGCGTACCGCACCCAGTTGACCGAGCGACTGGCCGGTCCGCGCGACTGGCTGCCGGAGGTGTCCGCATGACCGAGCCGATCCGGTCGGCCCTGCCGGCCGTCGCCGAGCTGCACGACTACGAGTACGCGGTGATCCGGGCGGTGCCCCGGGTGGAGCGCGGTGAGTGCGTCAACGTGGGCGTGCTGCTGTACTGCCGGCAGAGCGCCCACCTGGCCGCCCGGACCCATCTGGACCAGGCGCGGCTGCTGGCGCTGGACCCGGTGGCCGACGTGTCCGGGGTGCGGCGGGCGCTGCAGGGGATCGAAGCGGTCTGCGAGGGCGGACCGCAGGCCGGTCCGGCGGCGTCGGACAACCCGGGGCAGCGGTTCCGCTGGCTGACCGCGCCGCGCAGCGCGGTGGTGCAGCCGGGGCCGGTGCACACCGGGCTGACCTCGGACCCGGAGACCGAGCTGCGCCGGCTGTTCGACCAGCTGGTGCTCTGAGGGTCCGGGTCCCGGTTGGCTGCCGGATCTTTGCCGTGATCAAAGCTTGAGTTACTGAAGCAGTCGGTCGTAGGCTGACCTCATGGGTTCGACAGCGACCACGACCGTACCGACCAACGCCGAGCTGATGGAGGCGCTGGCCGCCGTCGGTGCCGCGTACTTCCAGGACTTCGCGGCCGCCGCCGCCAGGCACGGTCTCTCCTCCTCGCAGGCCAAGGCGCTCGGCGCCGTCCAGGAGCCGGTGCCGATGCGCGCGCTGGCCGGGCGGCTCGGCTGCGACGCCTCCAATGTGACCGGGATCGTCGACCGGCTGGAGGCCCTGGGCCTGGCACGCCGGGAGGCCTCGGCGGGGGACCGGCGGGTCAAGATCGTGGTCATCAGCGAGCAGGGCCGGGAGATCCTGGCGCTGGTCCGCGGCGAGATGAGCCGCACCCACCAGTCCTTCGAGACCCTCAACGACGAGCAGCGGAGCGCGCTGCACTCGATCTGCCTCCAGGTGCTCCCGGTGCTCAGCGGCCGGCAGTAGGCGCGGGCCGGGGCGGAGCGCGCCTACTGCCGTCTGCTTCTGTCGTCCGCTTTCTGCCGTTCGCGGCCGGAGCTGGGGGCCTTGCCGGGGACGTCGCCGGGTGGCCCGGTGGTGATCAGCCGGTGGCCGCCCCCTCCAGTGCGGCGAGGACGGCCGGCAGCGGTGTGTGGTGGAGCAGGGTGAGCCGCGCCGTCGCCCGGGTGAGCGCGACGTAGAGGTCGGACCAGCCCTGGGCGAGCAGGCCCGCCGGGTCGACCAGGACGACGGCGTCGAACTCCAGGCCCTTGCAGTCCCGGACGGTCAGCGCGCCCAGGGCGGCGGCCCGGTCGTCCGGTGCGATCACCCCGACCGTGCCCGGGCCGGTGGGCAGCGCGGCCAGCGCGGCGGCGTAGTCGCCGCCCGGCACCGGGACGGCGTGCGGGCGCTCGGCGGTCTCGCGGACGGCCTCGGTCGGTTCCTGGCCGGGGGAATGGGCGCGCAGCACCTCGGCGGCCGGCGCCATGATCGCCGCCGGGGTGCGGTAGTTGACGGTCAGCCGCACCTCGTGCCGCCGCCCGGGCAGCTCCCGGTCCAGCAGCTCCGCCCAGGACGTCCGGGACCCGGCCGGCGAACCGGTCTGGGCGAGGTCGCCGACGATCGTCAGCGAGTGGGTCGGCACCCGGCGCAGCACGGTGCGCCAGTCCATCGCGGACAGTTCCTGGGCCTCGTCGACCACCACGTGCCCGTACGCCCACTCGCGGTCCTCGGCGGCGCGCTCGGCGGTGGTGCGGTCCGGTCCGGTGTCGCGGAACCGCTCGGCGAGCAGGTCGGCGTCCAGGGTGACGTCGGTGGCCTCGTCCCGCAGGCCGGCGAGGGTGAGCACGCCCTCGGCGTAGTCCAGCTCCTCGTCCAGCACCCGCCCGGCGGCCCGGGCGCGGGCCCGGGCCGAGCCGGCGTCCTCGCCGAGGAGCTCCGCCGCCTCGTCGAGCAGCGGGACGTCCCCGGTGGTCCAGGGCGAACCGGCCGGGCGCAGGACGGCCGCGCGCTCGGCGGGCGTGAGGCCGGGAGCGGCGACGGCCAGCAGGGCGGGGTCGGAGAGCAACCGGTCGATCACCTGATGGGGCGTCAGGACCGGCCACAGGGAGTCGAGTCGGGCGCGGATCGCGGACTGCTCCCAGAGCTCGCGCGGAGCGTACCGGGCCTCCTCCTCGTCGTACGGGCGGCCGAGCGCGAGCGCCTGCTCCACCGCCAGCGCGTCGAGCACCGTGCGCAGGAAGAACGCCCGCGCCCGGTTGTGCGGCAGGCGCAGGCCGCGGGCGGCGTCCCGGGCCTCGGCGCAGACCCGGTGCGACAGCCGCAGGTGCTCGCCGAACCGCAGCTCGCCCGCCGGCGGCGCCTGATGCGCCTCGACCGCGCGCCGGACCACCTCCGCCATCCCCGCGCCGCCCTTGACCACGGCGGCGGCCGGGGCGTCCGGCACGGTGGCCCGGACGCCCGGGAAGAGCTCGCCGACCGTGCGGAGCACCACCTCGGTCTCGCCGAGCGCGGGCAGCACCTGGTCGATGTAGCGCAGGAACGCCGGGTTGGGGCCGACCACCAGGATGCCGCGCCGCTCCAGCACCGCGCGGTGGGTGTACAGCAGATAGGCGGCGCGGTGCAGGGCGGTGACGGTCTTCCCGGTGCCGGGGCCGCCCTGGACCACCAGGGCGCCGGGCAGCGGGGCGCGGATCACCCGGTCCTGCTCGGCCTGGAGGGTGGCGACCGCGGTGCGCATCCGGCCGGTGCGCTCGCGGGCCAGGGCGGCCAGCAGCGCGGCCTCGCCGACCAGGGTCCGCCGGTCGTGCTCGCCCAGCTGCTCCAGGTCGAGAGCCTCGTCGTCGAGTCCGACCAGGGTGCGGCCCCGGGTGCGCAGGTGGCGGCGCCGGACCACCCCGCCCGGCTCGACCGGGGTGGCGGTGTAGAACGGGCGGGCGGCCGGCGCGCGCCAGTCGATCAGCAGCGGCTCGTAGGCGCCTTCCCGGTCGTCGACGAGGCCGATCCGGCCGATGCGGCGGACGGTGCCGTCGCCGTGGTCGAGGCGCCCGAAGCACAGCCCGCGTTCGACCGCGTCCAGTCGGGCGGCGTGCCGGACGGCCTCGGCGGCGCGCAGCTCGCGCTCCAGCCGGGCCTGGTGGGTGCCGCCCGGGCCGGCCTCGTGGCCGAGCGTGACGAGGGTGCGGAGGGCGCGGGCGCGGGCGGCGTCGAGCTGGGCGTACAGGTCGGTGAGGCGGGCCTGTTCGGTGCGCAGCGCCTCGGCGAGGCGGCCGTCCGGGTCCGCGGTCGGGTCGGGAGCCCGGTCGGGGGTCTGGTGGGGAGCCCGGTCGAGTGTGCGGTCGGACGCGGAGGTGGGGACCGCTGGAAGTCCATTCATGGGTGTGGTATCCTTGCGGCGAGGAGTTTGTGGAGCCTCTTGTGGAAGTTGCTCAATTGCCCCAGCCTACCCGATCCGGCGCCGTTCAGGCTGACCTCGGCTGTTAGGCTTGCGAAGCGTGAGCGCGAAGCCCCAGATCCCCAATGTCCTGGCCTCCCGGTACGCCTCGGCGACCCTGGCCCAGCTGTGGTCCCCCGAGCACAAGGTGGTCCTCGAGCGCCACCTGTGGCTCGCCGTCCTGAAGGCCCAGCAGGACCTCGGCGTCGAGGTGCCCGCCACCGCCGTCGCCGACTACGAGCGGGTGATCGACCAGGTCGACCTCGCTTCCATCGCCGCCCGTGAGCGGGTCACCCGGCACGACGTGAAGGCCCGGATCGAGGAGTTCAGCGACCTCGCCGGCCACGAGCAGATCCACAAGGGCATGACCTCCCGGGATCTGACCGAGAACGTCGAGCAGCTGCAGATCCGGCAGTCCCTGGAGCACGTGCGCGACCGCACGGTCGCCGTGCTGGTCCGCCTGGGCCGGCTCTCCGCCGAGCACGCCGAGCTGGTCATGGCCGGCCGCTCGCACAACGTGGCCGCGCAGGCCACCACCCTCGGCAAGCGCTTCGCGTCGATCGCGGACGAGCTGCTGGTCGCCTTCCGCCGGCTGGAGGAGCTGATCGCCCGCTACCCGCTGCGCGGGATCAAGGGCCCGGTCGGCACCGCCCAGGACATGCTGGACCTGCTCGGCGGCGACACCGAGAAGCTCGCCGAGCTGGAGCGCCGGGTCGCCGGCCACCTCGGCTTCGACAACGTGCTGATCAGCGTCGGCCAGGTCTACCCGCGCTCGCTGGACTTCGAGGTGCTGACCGCCCTCGTCCAGCTGGCCGCCGCGCCGTCCAGCCTGGCCAAGACCATCCGCCTGATGGCCGGCCACGAGCTCGTGACCGAGGGCTTCAAGGAGGGCCAGGTCGGCTCCTCCGCGATGCCGCACAAGATGAACACCCGCTCCTGCGAGCGTGTCAACGGCCTCGCGGTGATCCTGCGCGGCTACGCGTCGATGACCGGCGAGCTGGCCGGCGACCAGTGGAACGAGGGCGACGTCTCCTGCTCGGTGGTCCGCCGGGTCGCGCTGCCGGACGCCTTTTTCGCCTTCGACGGCCTGCTGGAGACCTTCCTGACCGTCCTCGACGAGTTCGGCGCCTTCCCGGCCGTGGTCGAGGCAGAGCTGGACCGCTACCTGCCGTTCCTGGCCACCACCAAGGTGCTGATGGGCGCGGTGCGCGCGGGCGTCGGCCGGGAGACCGGGCACGAGGTCATCAAGGAGCACGCCGTCGCCTCCGCGCTCGCGATGCGGGCCGGGGCCCGGGAGAACGAGCTGCTGGACCGGCTGGCGAACGACGACCGGATCCCGCTGGACCGGGCCGGGCTGGACGCGCTGCTGGCCGACCGGCTCTCCTTCACCGGTGCGGCCGGCGCCCAGGTCGCCGAGGTCGTCCGGCAGGTCGAGGCCGTCGCGGCCGCGTACCCGGAGGCCGCCAAGTACGCGCCGGGCGACATCCTCTGACGGTTGTCCGACCCCGGTTACCGGGCCCCGTCGCCGTCGAGGCGGCGGGGCCCTCGGTGTGTTCCGGGGGCTTGGCTTCTGCTGAGGAGGCTCAGCCCTGTTCCGGGGCGGGGTGGCCCGGGTCGAGGGGAAGGGCGGGGCGGCCCGGGTCCAGAGGTGGGGCCGGGTGGCCGGGGTCGAGGGGTGGCGCGTTGGTGCCGCAGGCGTAGCGGCAGTCCGGTTCGGCCACCGGGTGGTGGTCCTCCGGGGCCAGGACGTTGCCGTGGACGGTGGCCAGGGCGGTGAGTCCGCCCGCCACGAGCAGTCCGGCGCAGATCAGCATCGCGGTGTGGAAGGCGGAGTCGACCGCCGACGGCACCTGGTAGGCGTCGCCGCTCAGACCCGCCAGCGCGGGCAGTGCGGCGACCGCCAGCAGACCGGCCGCCCGGGCCGCGGCGTTGTTGACCCCGCTCGCGATGCCCGCGTGCCGTACTTCGACCGCCGCCAGCACGGTCGCGGTCAGCGGTGCGACCAGCAGCACCATCCCGCTCCCCATCACCGCGACGGCCGGCAGCACGTCCGTCCAGTAGGAGGCGTCGGGCCCGATCCGCAGCATCAGCAGCACGCCCACCGCGCACAGCAGCGGGCCGACGGTGAGCGGCAGCCGGGGGCCGATCCGTTTGCCCAGCCGGCCCGCCCGGGCGGAGAGCGCCAGCATGATCACGGTGATCGGCACCAGTGCCAGTCCGGAGACCAGCGGGGAGAAGCCGGAGACGATCTGCAGCTGGACGACCAGGAGGAAGAAGACCCCGCTGAACGCCGCGTACACGGCGAGGGTGACCAGGTTGACGGCGGTGAACAGCCGTGAGGAGAACAGGCCCAGCGGCAGCATCGGCTCCGGGGTGCGGCGCTCGACCACAATGAAGGCGGCGCCGAGCAGGAGGCCGGCCGTGCCGGTGACCCAGACCGTGGCGGAGAGTCCGCCCCCGGCGGCGGTCAGCGCATAGGTGATCGAGCCGAGCGCGAGGGCGGCCAGCACCGCGCCGAGCACGTCGAAGCGTCCGGTCGAGCTCTCGTCCCGGCTCTCCGGGACGTGCCGGGCGGCCACCACGATCACCATCGCGGCCAGCGGCAGGTTCAGCAGGAAGATCCAGCGCCAGCCCGGGCCGTCCACCAGCCAGCCGCCGAGGAACGGGCCGACCGCCGCCGACACCCCGCCGAGGCCGGACCAGAGGCCGACCGCCGCCGAGCGGTCGTCCGGATGGAACACCGCCTGGAGCATCGCCAGCGAGCCCGGGGTGAGCAGCGCTCCGCCGATGCCCTGCACGGCGCGGGCCGCGATCAGCACCTCGATGGTCGGCGCGGCGGCGCAGGCGGCGGACGCGGCGGCGAACCAGACCACGCCCAGCAGGAAGATCCGCCGCCGTCCGTACCGGTCGCCGAGCGCGCCGCCGAGCAGGATCAGGCCCGCCAGGGTGAGCAGATAGGCGTTGAGCGTCCATTGCAGGGCGTCGAGTTGGGCGCCGAGATCGGTGCCGATCCGGGGCAGTGCGACGTTCACGACGGTTCCGTCGAGCATCGCCATGCTGGAACCGAGCACCGTCGCCAGAAGTACCCAGCGACCCTGCGCGGTGCCCAACCGCAGGGTGCCTGCATCGGTGGTGGTCACGGCCCATGGTGGGGCCCCCGGGGCCGAAGTGACAAGGGTCACCGGGGGTGTGTCGGGGATGTCCGTTCCGTGAGTGATCGTGTGCGCACTGATGACGACATCGGCGGAGGGTGGCGGATCACGTGCGCGCAGTGAATGGATTGTGTGCGTACTGTGCATATCCCTGATGCGGAGCGTCACGGTGTTCCGGACTTTGGTCCCGGGTTCCGGAGATCGACATTGCTTCACCCGAACGGATGGGTTTTAGTTCAGCGACCGCCCGGCGTCAGCCCGGGTGGCCACCGGGTGGAACGCCTAGTCCTGCCGCTGCCCGGTGGTTCGCAACGAACTCTGTACGGCAGGAGCGGGGGACCCACAGGTAAGTCGCCGGACCCGAATTGACGGTCCGGCTTGGGGTGAAGCCGCATTTCTCTGCGGCCGGGCAACTCCAGCCCGAACCCGACAGCTCACCTCGCAGGCGTCGGAGAGGACAGCTTCCATGCCCGCACAGGCACGTCGTATCGCCATGCCCCGCGCCGTCCGCATCGGCATCGCCACCGCCGTCACCGGCGCCGCCTTCGCCCTTCCGCTGGTGACCACCGTCACCGCCCAGGCGCACGAGGCCCCGGCCGCCGGCCAGACGCAGCAGAGCAGCACCTGGACCGGCGCCGCCAGCGTCGACGCCGCGCCGGCTGCCGCCGAGAACGCTCCGGTTGCCCCGGCTGCCGCCGCCGCTCCCGCCGCCGAGGCCGCTCCGGCCGCTCCGGTCGACTACAAGGTCGTCGGCGGGGACACCCTGTCGAAGATCGCCGACGCGAAGAACGTCGAGGGTGGCTGGAAGGCGCTGTTCGAGCACAACCGCTCGGTCATCGGCGCCAACCCGAACCTCATCTTCCCGGGTCAGCACCTCGCGCTCGGCGCCAAGGCCGCCGAGGCCGCGAAGCCCGCCGCCCCGGCCGAGGCCGCCAAGCCGGCCGCTCCCGCCGCCAAGGCGCAGACCTCGCAGGACTCGGTGAAGCCGGCCGCTCCGGCCGCGAAGCCGGCGGCCCCGGCTGCCAAGCCGGCTGCCCAGCCCGCCGTTCAAGCTGTCGTCGCCCCGGTCGCGAAGCCGGCCGCCGCGGCTCCGGTCGCCGCCACCTCCGGCTTCTTCGCCCCGCTGGCCAACCCGAAGCTCGGCACCGCCTACGGCGTGGCCGGCTCGATGTGGGCCTCCGGCCACCACACCGGCGCCGACTTCGTCGCTGCCACCGGCACCCCGCTGCGCGCGGTCGCGGCCGGCACCGTGGTGAAGGCCGGCAACGGCGGCGCCTACGGCAACGAGGTCGAGATCAAGCTCGCCGACGGCAAGTACGCCGAGTACGCGCACCTGTCCTCGATCGGCGTGTCCATCGGTCAGACCGTCACCGCCGGCCAGCAGATCGGCCTCTCCGGTGCGACCGGCAACGTGACCGGCCCGCACCTGCACTTCGAGATCCGCACGGGCTCGGAGTACGGCTCGGACATCGACCCGATCGCCTACCTGCGGGCGCACGGCGTCGCGATCTGACCCTCGGTCGGATCATCTGCCACCGCTGGGTGCGGGGCGAAAACGACCTCCCGGAATGGTCATGTCGGGTGACCGCTGGACCGGGTGGACGCCGCACCTGAGCGGATCGACGGGCGCGGGACACGCCCGTCCTGCCGGCCGGCCCGGCTCGCGAGATCTTTCTCGTGGGCCGGGCCGGCCGTCGTCGTGCCGGGGTCCGCTGCCGCAGAGTTGACCACGCGTCAGTGTCGTTGCGGGGAAGGCTGGTTCGGCTTCCTTTGGGTTCAGGACCGGTGAGCGGCGGGCTCCTGCTCGGCGGCGGCCAGCAGTTGGTGCACCCGGTGACCGAACTCGTCGGCGTCGCGGGCCGGTTCGAGGAAGACCAGCCGGACGTCGCGGTGGCCGTACGGGTGGTCCAGGCGGAGCACCAGGCCGTACCGGTCGAGGGCGAGCGGGCGGATGTCGGGACGGTCGGCGAGCAGTGCCGGGTCGAGCAGCCGGGTGAGTACGGCGAGCGCGTCGGGGTGGTCGTCGGCGAGGTGGGTGAGCAGTCCGGCCTCGTAGCGGGCCAGCGGGTCGGGGGCGGCCGCCGCGAGGTCGGCGCCGGTGATCGCGGTGGTGCCGTACGGGGTCGAGAGCACGGCGTGCGCGACGTCCAGGTGGAGGTGCACGCTCAGGCCGTCGTCGGCGAGGTGGGCGAGGTGGAGCCGCCCGGCCAGGGTGAGACGCCCGCGGACCCGGTCACGGACGGCCACCGGGGCGATGTCGGTGAGGCCGAGCACGACGGCGAGGCCGTCCTGCTCGCGGGCGGCGGCGGAGGTCACCGGGGAGTCGAGCGGCGCGCGCAACCGGAGCCGGGAGCCGTGCACCGAGACGGGGGTGGAGAGTTCGTGCTGCTCGCCGCCGGTGCGGAGGACCACCGAGGAGGTGGCGGTCAGCAGGCTGCCGATCCGTTCGGCGGCGTTGGGCTCGGGAATCTCGGCATCGTGCTGCGGGTGCGGGCTCATGGGATCGGGACCTCCGGCGGACGAGCTGACCTTATAGTTAGGTGAGCCTAACCTAATGACTTGAGGGGGCGAGGGCAAGGTGTCGCCAGGGTGGGGCGGGCCGGGAGTGCGCGAAGGGTTCTGGTTCGGAGTCCGGCTGCTCCTGGTGGGGATGAGGCTTTCGGGGTAGGCGGCAGTCAGCAGACTACCGATCAGATCGGTGTCGGCGGGCTCGGAAATCTCGATGCTGTGCGGGTGTGGGGCGCGGGCCTGAGGTCAATAGCGCACGAATCGGGCGATGATTAGGCAAGCCTTGCCTTGTTGTCGGTGAGATGGCGACCGGGTGCTGGTGCGGCAGGGTCGGACATGCGCGAAGGGCCCCGACGCGGAGTCGGGGCCCTTCCGGTGCGGACGGTGCGTGCGGGAAGCTGCTACAGATCGTCAGGCGGTCTGGGGGAGTGGCTTCGGTGTCGTTGGCAGGCGAGTGAGGCAAGGACGACGGTTCTGGCCAAGGACAGCCCAAGCGTCAGTCAGGCGGAGGGTCGGACCCCGAGCGGTGCCATCTACATCCTCACTGTCAGGCGAGGACCGCCTGGGCGTCGATCTCCACCAGCATCGGCTCCTGCGGGAGCTCGCAGAAGATCGTGGTCCGGCAGGGCTTCACGCCGCCCGGCGGGATGTTCTCCTCGATGAACTCGGCGTAGACCTCGTTCATCAGCGGGAAGTCGGCGCGCTTGGTGAGGTACACGCGGAACATCACCACGTCCTCGACGGTCGCGCCGCCCGCCTCGACGATCGCCTTGACGTTCTCCAGCGTGCGGCGGGTCTGCGCCTTCACGTCGCCGTGGTGGAGGTACTCGCCGGTGGCCGGGTCCTGCGGGCCCTGGCCGGACACCTGGAGGATCGGGCCCTTGCGGACGCCCTGGGAGAACATCCAGGCCGGGGCGGGGGCGCCGTCGGTACGGATCTCGGTCTTGTCGTTCTGGACGCTCATGCGTGCTCACTTCCTCGACGGGGGAGGGCGGTAGGGGCTGTCGGTGGTGCGGGCTGTCGGTGGTGCGGGCTGTCGGTGGTGCGGTGGTGCGGTGGTTGTCGGCGGCGCGGGGAGGGGTCAGTGGCGTGGAGGCTGGCCGCAGTCGGCGGAGATCGCCCGCGTGGTGGCGAGCAGTTGGGGCAGCAGCTCCAGCACCTGCTCGTAGGGGAGCACGACATCCGGGACGGAGATCGAGGCGGCGGCGACCACTCGGCCGGTGGCGTCGCGGATCGGCGCGGCCACGCAGTTGATGAACGCCTCGTGCTCGGCGTGGTCCTGTGCCCAGCCCTGGGCGGCGACCTTCTCCAACTCGGCCAGCAGCGCCTCGGGCGTGGTGAGGGTGCGTGCGGTGTGCGGGGTGAAGTCGATGCCGGCCACCACCCGCCGCCGTTCGGGCGTGGGCAGGTCGGCGAGCAGCACCTTGGACACTGCGGCGCTGTGCAGGGCGGCCCGGAGACCGATCCGCGAGTACATCCGCACCGGGTGCCGGGAGTCGTACTTGTCGATGTAGACCACCTCGCCACCCTCGTACGCGGCCAGGTGCACGGTCTGGCCGGTGCCGGCGTTCAGCTCGGCGAGGTACGGCGCGGCGATCCGGCGGACCCCGCGCTGTTCCAGGGCGAGCCCCGAGAGCGCGAACAGTCCGGCGCCCAGGTGGTAGCGGTATCCGGCGTCGCGGTAGACGAATCGTTCCTCTTCGAGACTCTGGAGCAGCCGGAGCACGGTCGTCTTGTGCACGCCGAGCACCTCGGCCAACTGGTCCAGGGAGCGCTCGCCCTCGCCGAGTTCGGCGAGGATGCGCAGGGCGCGGGTGACGGTCTGGCTCATGGCGCTCCAAGGGCCGGGGTGGCGGCCGGTCGAGGGTCGGGGGCACCGCCCCCTGGTGCGACGGGCGCGGAGCGGGGGGTGGGGGAGGTGTGTGCGGT
>NZ_LGDO01000014.1:0-30190 GCF_001279805.1 Streptomyces sp. XY431 | reverse complement strand
CCGGGACGAGTACCCCCACCCCGTAGCCGCACCCGGTCCCGCGCTCCGCCCCAGCGGCCCCCGGCCCTCCCATCACCGACAATGGAGGCGTACCACCACGGGGGAACCGCTACCGAAAGGCCGGCATGTCGGCAGCAGCACCAGGGCAGATCACCGTCCCCGACCGGCTCGCGCGGAACGTCGCCGCCGTGCGCCCCGAGGAGGCGGAGCGCTGGCTGGCCGCCCTCCCCGCCCTCGTCACCGCCGAACTGGCCCGGCTGCACCTCACCCTGGACCGCGTCCTGGACCCCGGCGGCTCGCTCGCCCTGGTCGCCTACGTCCACCGCGACGACGACCTCGCCCCGGCCGTTCTCAAGGTCTCCCTGCGCACCCCCGGCACCGCCCACGAGGCCGAGGCCCTCACCGCCTGGGCCGGCCGCGGCGCCGTGCTGCTCCTCGACACGGCGGCCCCCGACCCCGGTACCACCGTCCTCCTGCTGGAGCGCCTGCACGGCGAGATCCCGCTGCGCTCCCTCGCCGAGCCCAAGGCAATGCTGGAGGCCACCAGCCTGCTGCACCGGCTCTGGACCCCCGTCCCCCCGGAGCACGCCTTCCCCGGCCTCCCCACCCCCTTGCCCTCCGCCCCGTCGCCCTCCGCCCCCGCCCCGGGCTTCCCGGCCGAGGCCGAACCCCTGCTCGCCGAGGCCCGGGAGTCCGCCGCCGCGCTCGCCGCCTCCGCGGCCGAGGAGTTCCTGCTGCACGGCGACTTCCACCACGGCAACGTGCTCGCCGCCGACCGTGCGCCCTGGCTGGCGATCGACCCCCGGCCGCTGGTCGGCGAACGCGCCTACGACCTGGCCCGCCTCACCCTGGACCGGGCCGACACCCTGGTCGGCTCCCCCGGCCTCCCGGCCGCCGTCCGCCGTCGGCTGCACCAGCTCGCCGAAGCGCTGGAGGTGGACCGCGACCGCCTCCGCGGCTGGACCCTGGTCCGCGCCGTCGACCTCGCCGGCGCCGCCCTCACCACGGGCCGCCGCGCCGACGCCGAGCTCTACCTGGAGTTCGCCGGCGCGCTCTGAGCCACGTCCGCGCCGCCCGCCCCGCGCAACGGCAGCGGAGCCCCCATCACCGCGTAGCGCCGCTCCGTGTTCGGGAAGTGCACGGCCCGCGCGAGGTCCCGGTAGCCCAGCGAGCGGTAGAGCCGACGGGCCGGCGTCTCGGCGTCGATCGCGGAGAGGATGCTGCGGTCCGCCCCCGACCGCGCGGTCAGCGTCCGGATCAGTGCGGAGCCGACGCCTCGTCCCTGGAACTCCGGCAGCACATGCAGTTCGGTGACGGCGAAGACGCCGTCCAGCCAGGCCCCGTGCCCCCGGGCGACCAGATAGGGCTCGATCACCGTGCTCCACCAGTGGTCGCGCCGGTTCGGCATCCCGTACCCGAAGCCGACCAGCCGACCGCCGCTGACCGCCCCGAGCGCGATCACCCCGGGCTGCTGGGCGTGCCGTCCGACGATGTGGAGCCGGACCATGACCTCCTCGGGCGTGAGCCCGAAGGCCACCGCCTGGACGTCGAGCGCCTGCGGAGCCCATGCCGCGAGGTCGATGGCCTCGATCCGCACCCCGGCCGGCCCAGTCACCCCGGTCACCCCGCCATCACCCCAGTCACCCGTTCCATGCCCCGGACGTTACCGCCCGGCCACCCGCCACGCGGCCCGCACCGGCAACCCGGCGAACGGCGGCCGGTCCGCCGTCAGAACAGCACGCTCATGAAGGCCCCGACCTCGCGGAACCCCACCCGCCGGTAGGAGGCCCGCGCCCGCAGGTTGTAGTCGTTGACGTACAGCGACACCACCGGCGCGACCTCGCGCAGCGCGACCTCCAGCACTGCGGCCATCCCGGTCTCGGAGAGCCCCTGCCCCCGGTGCCCGGGCGCGACCCAGACCCCCTGGATCTGGCAGGCGCCCTCGGTGACGGCCCCGATCTCGGCCTTGAACACGACCTCGCCGTCCTCGCCGAAGCGGGCGAACGAGCGTCCGGTGGTGACGAGTTCGGCGACCCGGGCCTGGTACAGCAGCCCGCCGTCACCGGCCAGCGGCGAGACGCCGACCTCCTCGGTGAACATCGCCACGCAGGCCGGCATCAGGATGTCGACCTCGTCCCGCCGCACCCGCCGGACCAGCGGGTCCGGGGCGATCTCGGCGGACGGCACCGTGGTGGCGAGCAGCGGCTGGTGCGCCCTGACCTCGCGGGCGGGCCCCCAGCTGCGCTCCAGCAGCGCCCACAGGGCCGCGGTCGGCCCGGCCGGGCCGACGATGGAGGAGCAGCGGCGCCCCTGTCTGCGGGCGCGTTCGGCGAAGGCCTGGACGGCCTGCGGCCCGGCCTCCACCAGGACCAGGTTGGCCCCGGCGTAGCAGAGCGCGTCGAGTTCGCCGTGCTCGTCGTACCAGCCCCACATCTCGCCGCCGAGCCGCCAGGGGTCGAGGCCG
The DNA here is from genome assembly GCF_001279805.1 of Streptomyces sp. XY431. Classification (NCBI taxonomy): domain Bacteria; kingdom Bacillati; phylum Actinomycetota; class Actinomycetes; order Kitasatosporales; family Streptomycetaceae; genus Streptomyces; species Streptomyces sp. XY431. The sequence goes on along the minus strand of NZ_LGDO01000014.1, from coordinate 27,726 downwards.
ACGGCCTCCACCCGGGTGGCCACGAAGGCGTTGGCGACGGGGTCGCGGTGGAGGACGGCGAGGGCGTCGGCGAGGTCCGGCGGTTCCAGCACGCGGGTGGTCGCCAGGGCGCGGGCGGCCTGGAACGAGCTGGGGAGCATCACACCTCGATCGAGCATCGAGACAGCACCTTACTGAGACGACGGTGGCCGCACCCTACTCCCTGCCCCCACCCGGGCACGGCCGCGGGGCCGTCCGCACACGGACGGCCCCGCTTCCGGAAGAACAGCGCGGACCTACCCGGCACCGGGGTGGGTCACTCGCCGGCGGTGACGGTCGGCGCGCCGGACTCGACGCCCTCCGACTCCATCTGCTCGGCGATCTTGAACGCCTCCTCGATCAGGGTCTCCACGATCTTGGACTCGGGGACGGTCTTGATGACCTCGCCCTTGACGAAGATCTGGCCCTTGCCGTTGCCGGAGGCGACCCCGAGGTCGGCCTCGCGGGCCTCGCCCGGGCCGTTGACGACGCAGCCCATGACCGCGACGCGCAGCGGCACGTTCATGCCCTCCAGGCCGGCCGTGACCTCCTCGGCGAGCTTGTAGACGTCCACCTGGGCGCGGCCGCAGGACGGGCAGGAGACGATCTCCAGACCGCGCTGGCGCAGGCCGAGCGACTCCAGGATCTGGTTGCCGACCTTGATCTCCTCGGCCGGCGGGGCGCTCAGCGAGACCCGGATGGTGTCGCCGATGCCCTCGGCGAGCAGCGCGCCGAAGGCGACCGCGGACTTGATGGTGCCCTGGAAGGCGGGGCCGGCCTCGGTGACACCGAGGTGCAGCGGGTAGTCGCAGGCGGCGGCGAGCTGGCGGTAGGCGTTGATCATCACGACCGGGTCGTTGTGCTTGACCGAGATCTTGATGTCGCGGAAGTCGTGCTCCTCGAACAGCGAGCACTCCCAGAGCGCGGACTCGACCAGGGCCTCGGGGGTCGCCCGGCCGTACTTCTCCAGCAGGCGCTTGTCGAGCGAACCGGCGTTGACGCCGATCCGGATCGGCACCCCGGCGCCCTTGGCGGCCTTGGCGATCTCGCCGACCTTGTCGTCGAAGGCCTTGATGTTGCCCGGGTTGACCCGGACCGCGGCGCAGCCGGCGTCGATCGCGGCGAAGACGTACTTCGGCTGGAAGTGGATGTCGGCGATCACCGGGATCTGCGACTTCCTCGCGATGATCGGCAGCGCGTCCGCGTCGTCCTGGGACGGAACGGCGACCCGCACGATCTGGCAGCCGGAGGCGGTGAGCTCCGCGATCTGCTGCAGGGTGGCGTTGATGTCCGAGGTCAGCGTGGTGGTCATGGACTGCACCGAGACGGGCGCGTCGCCGCCGACCGGCACGTTGCCGACCATGATCTGACGGGAGACCCGGCGCTTGGCGAGCGGCTTGAGCGGCAGAGACGGAATACCGAGCGAGATCGCGGTCATGTGCGCAGGGTTCCCCGGGGTCGATGTGTGGTCGGCCCGGCCGCTGGGACGACCGAACCCGGGCGCGCCGACGATCGCGCGCCCGGGCTCCAACGGTACGGCACGGGAACGGGCGTCCGCGCACCCACCGGCCGACCGCTCTAACTGATCTTGACCGGGTTCACCAGGTCGGCGACCAGCACCAGCAGGGTGAAGCCGATGAACACGCTGGCCACCACGTACGCGAGCGGCATCAGCCGGGCCACGTCGAACGGACCGGGGTCGGGGCGGTGGAACAGCCGTGCGAACCGGCGGCGGACCGACTCCCAGACCGCGCCCGCGATGTGGCCGCCGTCCAGCGGCAGCAGCGGCAGCATGTTGAAGAGGAACAGCGAGAGGTTGATCCCGGCGAGCAGGTTGACGAAGTAGGCGACCCGCTGGGTGCCCGGGATGTCCAGCGAGAACACCTCGCCACTCACCCGGGCCGCGCCGACCATGCCGATCGGGGAGTCCGCCTCGCGCGGGGCGCCGTCGACCACCGAGTGCCACAGCCCGGGGATCTTGCCGGGCAGCGCGGCCAGCGACTCCACGCCGTGCTCGGCCATGTCGTACATCCGGTCGACGGACTGCCCGAGGCCGAGCCGGACCACGCCCGTGGTCGGGGTGAAGCCGAGGAAGCCGGCCCGCACCGTCTCGCCCTTGACCGGCAGGCCCTCGGCGTCGTACTTCTGCACGTCGTTGACGGCGATCGTCGGTTCGAGGGTCAGCCGCTGCCCGTCGCGCTCGACCACCAGCTCGACCTTCTTGCCGGCCGACTTCCGGATGTCGCCCTGGAGCTGCTCGTAGTTGCCGATCCGGTCGCCGTCGAAGGACACCACCCGGTCGCCCGGCCGGAGCCCGGCCTGGAAGGCGGGCGCCGCCGGGGCGTCCGCCGGACAGGTGTCGGTCGCCTGGCCGGCCTTGACCACGCACTCCGAGACGGTGCCGATGGTCGGCACCGCCATCGAGACGCCGAAGCCCATCATCACGGTCAGGAAGAGCCCGAACGAGAGCAGCAGGTTCATGAACGGCCCGGCGAACATGACGATCACGCGCTTCCACGGCTTGCGCGTGTAGAACAGCCGGGACTCGTCGCCCTCCTTCACCTCCTCGTAGGAGGCCTCCCGGGCGTCCTCGATCATGGACCGCCAGGGCGAGGTCGAGCGCTGGGTGATCCGCCCGTCCGCACCGGGCGGGAACATCCCGATCATCCGGATGTACCCGCCCAGGGGGACCGCCTTGAGGCCGTACTCGGTCTCGCCCTTCTTCCGCGACCAGACCGTCGGCCCGAAGCCGACCATGTACTGCGGCACCCGAATGCCGAACAGCTTGGCCGTGGAGAGGTGGCCGAGCTCGTGCCAGGCGATCGAGAAGAGCAGTCCCAGTACGAAGACCAGGATGCCGACCACCGTCATCACCGTTGCCACCGCTGCGCCTCCGTCATGCCGCTCCGATCGTCCTGTCGTCGTACCGGTCCTCCGCGCGGGACCGTCCGGACGGCCCCGCCCCGGTGGTGCTGCCTGTCCGGGCGGACCGTCAGCCCGCCGCCAGCTCGCGGGCCCGGGCGCGCGCCCAGTCCTCCGCGTGCAGGACGTCCTCCACCGTCAGCGAAGTTCCCCCGGCCGGGGCACCGTGCTCGGCCACGACCTTCGCAACAGTGTCCACGATCCCGGTGAAGGCGAGGCGGCCCTTCAGGAAGGCCTCCACACACTCCTCGTTCGCGGCATTGAACACGGCCGGGCAGGTACCGCCCAGGGTGCCGACCTCGCGGGCCAGCTCGACCGCCGGGAAGGCCTCGTCGTCCAGCGGGAAGAACTCCCAGGTCGCGGCCTTCGTCCAGTCGCAGCCCGGGGCCGCGTCCGGGACCCGGTCCGGCCAGCCCAGGCCGAGCGCGATCGGCATCCGCATGTCCGGCGGACTCGCCTGCGCCAGCGTCGAACCGTCCGTGAACTCCACCATCGAGTGCACGACCGACTGCGGATGGACCACGACCTCGATCCGGTCGAACGGCACGTCGTAGAGCAGGTGCGCCTCGATCACCTCCAGGCCCTTGTTCACCAGGGTGGCCGAGTTGATCGTGACGACCGGGCCCATCGCCCAGGTCGGGTGCGCCAGCGCGTCGGCGGGGGTCACCCCGGCCAGCTCCGCGCGGCCGCGGCCGCGGAACGGGCCACCGCTCGCGGTCACCACCAGCTTGCGGACCTCGGCCCGGGTGCCGCCGGCCAGCGCCTGGAACAGCGCGGCGTGCTCGGAGTCCACCGGGACGATCTGCCCCGGCCGCGCCACCGCCTTCACCAGCGGGCCGCCCACGATCAGCGACTCCTTATTGGCCAGCACCAGCACCCGGCCGGCCCGCAGCGCCGCCAGCGTCGGGCCCAGACCGATCGACCCGGTGATGCCGTTCAGCACCGAGTGGCACTCCATCGCCGCCAGCTCGGTCGCCGCGTCCGGACCGGCCAGCACGGTCGGCAGCGGCCCGCCCGCGGCCTTCGCCGCCAGCGCCTCGCGCAGCGCGGGCTCCGCCGCCGGATCGGCCACCGCCACGGTGCGCACACCCAGCCGGACCGCCTGCTCGGCGAGCAGGTCGACCCGGCCGCCGGCCGCCGACAGGGCCACCACCCGGAACCGGTCGGGATTGCGGAGCACCACGTCGATGGCCTGGGTGCCGATCGAACCGGTGGAGCCGAGGATCACCAACTCCCGGGGGCCGGAGGGGTCGGTCACCTCGGGGGTGAACCGCAGCTGCGGGTGGGCGAGCGAAGTCATGCGCCCATTGTGGCCTGCCCGACACCCTCCCCCGCACCACGGGTTCCCCCGATCCGCCACACCGCTTCGCCGGACCCGCCGCACCGGTTCCCCAGGACGGCGCCCCCGCCCCGGGCTACCGTCGGAGCCATGCGCATCGTCATCGCCGGGGGCCACGGACAGATCGCCCTCCGACTGGAACGGCTGCTCGCCGACCGGGGCGACCGGCCCGCCGGAATCGTCCGCCGCCCCGAACACGCCGAGGACCTCGCCGCCGCCGGCGCCGAACCGCTGCTGCTCGACCTGGAGGCCGCCGCCGCACCGGAACTCGCCCGGCTGCTCGACGGCGCCGACGCCGTGGTGTTCGCCGCCGGCGCCGGACCGGGCAGCGGCGCCGCCCGCAAGCTCACCGTCGACCGGGACGCCGCCGTCCTGCTCGCGGACGCCGCCGAACTCGCCGGCGTCCGCCGCTACCTCATCGTCTCCTCGATGGGCGCCGACGCCGAGGCCGAGTACCCCGCCGACGAGGGCTTCCAGACCTATCTGCGGGCCAAGGGCGCCGCCGACGACGCCGTCAGGTCCCGCCCCGGCCTGGACTGGACGGTGCTGCGCCCCGGCCGCCTCACCGACGGACCCGGCACCGGACTGGTCCGGCTCGCCCCCGGCCTCCCGCGCGGCGCCGTCGACCGGCAGGACGTCGCCGCCGTGCTCGCCGCCCTGCTGCACGAACCCGGCACCGCCGGACGGACCCTGGACCTGCTCTCCGGCGACGCCACCGTCGCCGAGGCGGTCGCGGCCGCAGCCGGCCGGGACTGAGCGCTCCCCCGGCACCCCGGGTACGCCGAAGGGCCCGACCGCGCGGCCGGGCCCTTCGTCAGCACGTGTCTCAGAGGTCCAGGCCGCTGAGAACCATGACCTTCTCGACCGTGTAGTCGTCCATCGCGTACTTGACGCCCTCACGGCCGACGCCGGAGTCCTTGACACCGCCGTACGGCATCTGGTCGGCACGGTAGGACGGCGCGTCGCCGATGATCACACCGCCGACCTCCAGCTCCCGGTGGGCGCGGAAGGCGGTCTGCAGGTCGTGCGTGAACACGCCCGCCTGGAGGCCGAACGGCGAGTTGTTGACGGCGGCGAAGGCCTCGTCCACACCGTCCACCCGGTGCAGCGACAGCACCGGGCCGAACACCTCGCAGGTCGCCAGGATCGCGTCCGCCGGCAGCTCGGCCAGCACGGTCGGGGCGTAGGTCGCGCCCTCGCGGGTACCGCCGGCGAGCAGCTTCGCGCCCTTGGCCACCGCGTCGTCCACCCAGGACTCGACCCGCTTCGCGGCGTTCTCGTCGACCAGCGGGCCGACGTCCGTGGCGTCGTCGTTCGGGTCACCGGTGACCTGGTCGCCCACCTTGGCGACGACCTTCTCCACCAGCGCGTCGTAGACCGAGGCGTCGGCGATCACGCGCTGCACCGAGATGCAGGACTGGCCGCCCTGGTAGTTGGCGAACATCGCGATCCGGGTGGCCGCCCAGTCCAGGTCCGCCTCGGAGGACCAGTCGGCGAGCACCACGGCCGCGGCGTTGCCGCCCAGCTCCAGGGTGGTGTGCTTGCGCGGCACCGAGTCCATGATCTGGTAGCCGACCTTGTCCGAACCGGTGAAGGAGATCACCGGCAGTCGCGGGTCCTGCACCAGGGCCGGCATCCGGTCGTTCGGGACCGGCAGAACGCTCCAGGAACCGGCCGGCAGGTCGGTCTCGGCCAGGATCTCGCCCAGCACCATGGCCGACAGCGGGGTCGCCGGGGCCGGCTTGAGGATGATCGGCGCGCCGACCGCGATCGCCGGGGCGACCTTGTGGGCGACCAGGTTCAGCGGGAAGTTGAACGGGGCGATGCCCAGCACCACACCGCGCGGGAAGCGGCGCACCAGCGCGAAACGGCCCACGCCGCCCGGGTCGGTGTCCAGCCGCATGGTCTCGCCGTTGGTCCGGCGGGCCTCCTCGGCGGCCCAGCGGAACACCGAGACGGCACGGCCGACCTCGCCGCGGGCCCACTTGATCGGCTTGCCGTTCTCCGCGGTGATCAGCTGGGCGATCTCCTCGGTGCGCTCGGCCAGCCGCCGGGCCACGTGGTCCAGGGCGGCGGAACGCACATGCGCCGGGGTCGCGGCGAACACCGGCAGCGCGGCGACGGCGGCCTCCAGGGCCTCCTCGACCTGCGCCTCGGTGGGGATGCTCACCTTGCCGACCAGGCGGCCGTCCCAGCTGTTGTGCACCTCGAAGTCGGCATCGCCGCTCGCCCGGCGGCCGGCCAGCCAGAAATCGTACGTGGTGGTCACCGTGGTACCGGCCTCTCCTCGTCGTCGTCAGGACCCCACGGACGTGGAGCCGCAATCGAGGGTAGGGCGGCCGACGCACCGACCGGATTGGACACGGAGTAGCGTTCACCCGCGCGGCCACTCCACCGCGTCCAGCCGGATCGGCTGTGACTACTCCTCGCCCGAGCGCAGGGCCAGCCAGAGCTCCATCCGGACGTCCGTGTCGTCCAGCGACCGCCCCAGCAGCTCCTCGACCCGCCGCATCCGGTACCGCAGGGTGTGCCGGTGCACACCGAGATCGGCCGCCGCCGCGTCCCACTGCCCGTGCCGCGACAGCCAGGCCCGCAGCGAGGCCACCAGATCGCCGCGCGCCGTCCGGTCGTGGTCCCGCAGCGGCCGCAGCAGCCCCTCGGCGAAGGCCGTCACGGCGTCCTCCCCGAGCAGCGGCAGCAGCGAGCCGGCGCCGACCTCCTCGTGGTCCACCGAGCGCCGCCCACCGCGCAGCGCCACCGCCAGCGCCCGCTCGGCCTGCGCGTGCGCCGTCCCGGCGTCCTCCAGCGCGGCCGGCGCCGACACGCCCAGCGACAGGCCCTCGTGCTCCTCCACCACACCCAGGCACGCCCGGTGCACCGCGCCGTTGTCCAGCGCCAGCACCATCAGCCTCGGCCCGTGCGCGCCGTCCTCCCGCGCCACCAGCAGCTTCTCGCCGACCCGCGAACCCGCCTGCTCGGCCCGGTCGCCCAGCTCGCCCAGCGACTCCCCGGCGTCCACCCCCTGGCCCGCCCCGGCCACCAGTACCCGGACCGTTCCCTCCGGCAGCCCGCCGAACAGGCCCGCCGCCACCTGCCGCGCCGTCGCCACCTCCCCGGCCAGCACCATCCGCAGCAGCGCCGCGCCCATCCGCTCCTCGGCCTGCCGCAGCTCCCGCGACCGCTCCAGGGTCAGCGTCAGCAGCGCCACCGCCGCGTTCAGCACATAGCGCTCGGTCGGCGTGATCCGGTCCTCGGTGCCCACCGCCAGGAACCCGCGCGCCCGCCGGTCCGCCCCCAGCGACTGGACCACCACGTAGTCCTCGTCCGCCGTGTCTATCCCCGGCGCCCGGCCCTGCAGCGCGGCACTCGACGGCGCCGGACGCCGCCGCAGCCGGTCCACCTCCGCCGCCAGCCGCCCGGCCCGGCGCGCCGCCCAGTCCGGCGCCACCACCGACAGCGCGCCCGAACCGTCGTACAGCGCCGCCCAGCCGCCCAGCCGGGCCGCCAGCCGGCGCACCACCGCCGTCGTGCCGTCCTTGCCCAGCGCGGCCCGGGTCAGCTCCTCCTGCGCCTCGAAGCTGGTCGTCACCGCCTCGTACTGCTCGGCCGCCAGCGCCGCCGACACCACCTTGCTGATCGCGATGAACGGCGTCGGCTCCGGCACCCGCAGCAGCGGCAGCCCGCGCTGCGCGGCCGCGTCCACCAGCGGCTGCGGCACCTCCGTGTGCGACAGCCCCACCCCGAGCCCCAGCCCGACCACCCCCGCGTCGGCCAGCCGGTGCACGTACGCCTGCAGCCGGGCGGCCGTGCGGCCCAGCTTGATACCGGTGGTGAGCAGCAGCTCACCACCTTCGAGGAAGGGCGTCGGGTCGTCCAGCTCACTGGTGTGCACCCAGCGGACCGGCCGCTCCAAATGGTCCGCACCGGCGAGGACCGTCAGATGGAGCGAGGTGTTGCGGACGACGGAGGCAAGTGTGGGGGGCATGGCACCTTCGGGGGAGCGACGCGACCGCGCCTTTGCGGCCGGGCGGGGAGAGGGCTGGGAGTCCAGGGGGATCCCCACTTCTCATTATGGACGCTCCGGACAACCGGCACTGCCGAATCCACCTCGAAGGCGAGCTTCGACGGCCCGCCTCAGCCCCGGAGGTCCACCAGCAGCGGCGGCACCTGCTCCCCCGACACCGCCGTCAGCGACACCACCGCGTGCCCCGCCGGCAGGGCGTGCGCCAGGTCGGACGGCGACCAGCGCAGCCGCTCCACCTCCCGGGTGGTCACCGACTCCGTCTGCGCCGTCGTCCCCGACAGCGCCTTGCGCCCCAGCCGCCCGGCCCGCCGGACGATCCCGCCCGAGGTGTCCGGGGCCAGCGTCACCGCCGTCTCGCGGACCAGGTGGGTGCCCCAGGCCTCCGAGAACAACCGCCCGTCCCAGGGTGCGATGCCCGGGAACGCCGCCCGGCAGCCCACCGCCCCGAACAGCGGCGCCCGCAGCGCCTCCGGCAGGTCCACCAGGGTGCGCAGCAGCAGCACCACCCCGGCGTTCGCCCCGCGCAGCCGCTGCAGACCGCGCACGATCCCGGCGTCCAGCGCCGCCGAGGCGTCGTCCACCACCAGGCCCGCGAACAGCGAACGGTCCCCGCGCGACCCGGCCGCCTGCACGAACTGCCCCACCAGCAGGCGCGACAGCATCCGCGCCACCTCCGGATGACTGCGCTCCGGCAGCTTCACCCGCACCCGCAGCGGATGGTCCAGCACCCGCATCGCGAACGGCGGCCGGCCCGTGCCGTCGGTCGCGAACGCCCCCTCGAAGGCCGGCCGGTCCAGCAGCGCCAGCCGGTCCGCCAGCAGCGCCCCCGGATCGTCCGCCCGGCCGCGCTGGTGCTCCCGGTGCTCGAGGTCCCGCTCGAAGGAGCCCAGCCGCCCGGCCGCCCGCAGCCCCTTCACCAGGGCCTCCAGCGACTCCGGATCACCGGCGAGCAGCGCCCGCAGCTCGCGCACGCCCGGGTAGCGGCCGAACGCGGCGTGGAACGGGCCGACCATCTGCTGCAGGGCCGTCCGGGCGGTCTCGGCGCGCGCGGTCAGCTCGTCCGGCAGCAGTGCCTCGGCCAGCCGGGCCGCCGCCTCGTCCGGGTCCTGGGCCGCGCCGTAGAGGTCCAGCCCGTAGCGGGACGCGGGGTCGCCCGGGGCGATCACCACGTCGTACCAGGCGTCCGGCCCCAGGTCTGCGTCCGTCGCGCCGATCACCACCGCGCACGCCGTCCCGGCCAGCGCCTGCAGGCACAGCGCCTCGGCCACCGGGCGGGCCAGCCGCGCCGTCTTCCCCGTCCCGGCCGGGCCCACCGCCAGCAGCGAGGTGCCCAGCACCACCGGGTCCAGCGCGAACCCGGCCGACCGGTGGGTCAGCGGGTTCTTCGGCACGTCCTGCGCGGTGCCGAGCCGCACCTGGCCCAGCAGCAGGTCGTGCCGCTCCGCCCGGCCCGGCAGTTCGCGCGCCTCCGAGGGGTGCGCGAACGCGGCGGCGCCGCGCAGCGACACCTGCTCGACGAAGGCCGGCAGGAAGGCCGGGTCGGCCTGGGCCGACTCCCAGGCCCGCCGGATCCGCACGTAGTCGACGTCCCCGACCGCCTCACCGTCCAGCCGCCCGGCCGCGACGGCGGCCCCGCCCTGCCGCAGCACCGTCCACGGATCCCGCTGCCGGGCCGCCTCCGACTGCTCCTCCTCGGTGGCCGGCGCCTCCTCCGTCACCGTCCGCGACAGCAGCGGCAGGGCGTAGCGCCGCCACACCTCCGGCCACCGGCCCATTCGGCCGAAGACCTTGATGACGATGCCGGCGACCAGCACGTTGAGGGTGAGGACGACCGAGATCGCGACGAACGCCGAACGTGTGGGCAGTACACCGATGAACGTCGTCCCGTACTTGGCCACCTCGACGCCGTAGACGTACGCCAACCACCCCACCACCGCGTTCAGCCCCGCCCGCAGGAGCAGCGGCCAGGTCGGGACCTTGGCGGCCTCCGCCCGGTCGGGGTCGAGCTGCCGGTGGTCCTGGCGGAAGACGCCCGGGTCGGCCTCGGGGCGCGGGGCCGAGGCCCAGGCGGCGAGGTCGAAGGGCACGCGGGCCGGGGGACGCGGGTGCGGCATCGGGGTGCGGGGAGTGGCGGTGGTCCGCTCGTCGTGGCTCCGTGCCCCGTCCAGTCCCATCTACGGCCCCGTTCCCTCGCCCGCCGGCCCGACCACCGTCGGTGCCGCCCATACCCATGCCACCGCCCCGGCGACACGCCCGCGCTCAATGTAGTGGAGCGGAGCCTCCCGGTAGCGGCTCCGCCCGGGCTGGCCGCCCCGGACAAGTCGGACGGCGCAGTGCTACCGAGTGGCGCATGCCTGCCCGGGGAACGCCCCCGTAGCCTGCGAACTACCGAGCCGAGAAGTCTGGAGAAACCCATGAGCGCCGCAACGCCGCTCCCGCAGGAGCGCCGCCTGGTCACCGCGATCCCCGGTCCGAAGTCGCAGGAGCTGCAGGCCCGCAAGCTGGGTGCGGTGGCGGCCGGCGTCGGCACCACCCTGCCGGTGTACGTGTCCCGCGCCAACGGCGGCGTGCTGGAGGACGTGGACGGCAACTCGCTGATCGACTTCGGCTCCGGCATCGCCGTGACCAACGTCGGCAACAGCGCCGAGGCCGTGGTGGCCAAGGCCTCCGAGCAGCTCGCCGCCTTCACGCACACCTGTTTCATGGTGACCCCGTACGAGGGCTACGTCGCCGTCGCCGAGCAGCTCAACGAGCTGACCCCGGGCGACCACGACAAGCGCACCGCGCTGTTCAACTCGGGCGCCGAGGCGGTCGAGAACGCGGTGAAGATCGCCCGCGCGTACACCAAGCGCACCGCCGTCGTGGTGTTCGACCACGGCTACCACGGCCGCACCAACCTCACCATGGGCATGACGGCGAAGAACATGCCGTACAAGCAGGGCTTCGGTCCGTTCGCCCCCGAGGTCTACCGGGTGCCGGTGGCCTACCCCTACCGCTGGCTGACCGGTGCCGAGAACTGCGCCGCCGAGGCCGCCGCGCAGGCGATCGACATCATCAACAAGCAGATCGGCGCCGAGAACGTCGCCGCGATCATCATCGAGCCGATCCAGGGCGAGGGCGGCTTCATCGAGCCGGCCAAGGGCTTCCTGCCGGCCATCGTCGAGTACGCGAAGGCCAACGGCATCGTCTTCGTCGCGGACGAGATCCAGACCGGCTTCTGCCGCACCGGCCAGTGGTTCGCCTGTGACGACGAGGGCATCGTCCCGGACCTCATCACCACCGCCAAGGGCATCGCCGGCGGTCTGCCGCTGGCCGCGGTGACCGGTCGGGCCGAGATCATGGACGCCGCGCACGCCGGCGGCCTGGGCGGCACCTACGGTGGCAACCCGGTGGCCTGCGCGGCCGCGCTGGGTTCCATCGAGACCATGAAGGAGCTGGACCTCAACGGCAAGGCGCAGCGCATCGGCGAGGTCATGCTGGGCCGCCTGCGGGCGATCCAGGAGAAGTACGCCGACTCCGACCGGGTCCGCGTCGGCGAGGTCCGCGGCCGCGGCGCGATGATCGCCGTCGAGCTGGTGAAGCCGGGCGGCAAGGAGCCGCACGCGGAGGCCACCGCGGCCATCGCCAAGGCCTGCCACGCCGAGGGCCTGGTCGTGCTGACCGCCGGCACCTACGGCAACGTGCTGCGCTTCCTGCCGCCGCTGGTCATGCCGGAGCACCTGCTGAACGAGGGCCTGGACATCATCGAGGGCGCCTTCGCCACCGTCTGATCCGGCCCGCGGCCCCGAGGCCGCGCCCGAAGACCCGCCGGAGGGATGTCCGGACAGCGCCGAACGGCCCGCGGGGACCTCAGTCCCCGCGGGCCGTTGGGTTTCGAACCCGGCGTGACGCCCCCGGCGCGGACGGTGAAGATGGTGTGCGGAATCGCTGAAGCTCCTCGGCCGTGCAAGGACCTTGACGTAGTGTCATCACAGATGGACAGCGAGCCCCAGCCATGGGCGGAGCCGTCCGCGGCGTCGCCCCAGGGGGCGGCTCCGCGCGAGGGCCGCGAGGACAACCAGGCCGTCCCGTACGGGGCGGTGCACACCGAAAGCCGATCGACCGGCCGTCCGGCCCACACCCCCCGGGACGCACGGAACGGCGATCATCAGGGCCGCCCCGGAGCTCTCCCCCCTGCTCCGGGGCGGCTGCCTCGCGTGCTCGCCCGGCCGGCAGTGCCGGCGCTCCTGGTCCTGGTGCTCCTGCTGGTGTCCTGGCAGGTCGCCGTGGACGGACCGCTGCTGGAGCTGGACCACTGGACCCGGCACGCCGTCCGGGAGACCCGGCACGCGCTGCACAGCACTCTGCTCAACCACCTCGGCAAGGCGTTCTCCGACCTGGGCGGGGGCTCGGTGGCGGTGCCGGTGTTGCTGCTGGGCGGGGCGGTCGCCGCCCGGCGGGAGTTCCGGGCGGGGTTCGCCCGGTGGTGGCTGCCGGTGCCGGTGGCGGTGCTGACGGCCGGGCTGATCCCGCTGCTGGTGGTGCCGGCGAAGGCCTGGTTCGCCCGGCCGGGCCCGTTCGGGCTGCCGCTGGCGGCGGACCAGTGGGGCTGGTACCCGTCCGGCCACACCGCGACCGCCACGCTCGGGTACGGGGTGGCGGCCCTGCTGCTGGCGCGGACGGCCACGCCGCGCGGGCGGCGGGCGCTCGCCGCCGCGGCGGCGCTGCTGGCCGTGGGCGTCGGACTGGGGCTGGTGTGGAGCGACTACCACTGGCTGCTGGACGTGGTGGCCAGTTGGTGCCTGGGCGGCCTGGTCCTGTGGACGCTGGCCCGGTGGCCGCTCACCGGCCGCCCGTCCGCGCGCCGACGGCGCCCGGAGCACTGAGACCCCGAGCCCCGGGCCCGGGCCGTGAACGCCGGGCCGTGCCGCCCGGGGCTCAGCCCTCGACCGGCTCCTCGTCGTTGCGGTGGACGTGGCCGGCCTCGCCGCTGTCACGGCGCCACTCGACGACCAGTTCGTCGCGAGCGCCGAAGCGGACCAGGTGGCGGCCGACGACGTCCTCGAGGCCGGGCAGGTTCTCGGTCTCGCCCTCGACCGCGAGCAGCAGCGCGTCGGGGGTGGCCTCCAGCGTGGCGGTGCCGGCGCCGAAGACGAGGGTGCCGTGACCGGTCTCCTCGGACCAGTCGGCCTTGATCTTGCGGCCCATGTGGGCGGCGAGCTGCTTGGCGTAGCGGGCGGAACGGTCGGTGGTGACGCGGGCTTCGGAGCGGGGCACGGGCCCTCCAGGTTCAGGGGAGGGAACTTAGGGTGCCCTCACTCGCCGTCTACGCTAACCCAGATACTGAGTCTTACTCAACATATTTCCGGACGCCCCCGGAGCGGCCGATACCCTTGGTCGAACACCTGCCGAGGAGAGCCGCCCATGACCACCACGCCGACCGACGACGCGGCGAGCTCCTCCCCCGGCACCAGCACCCCCGACGGTGCCGAACAGGGCAGCACCGAACAGGGCACCGCCGAACAGGACACCGCCGCCGAGCTGGCCGATGCGATGACCCGGGCGATCAAGCGGATCCGCCGCCTCACCAGCGAGCGGCTGGAGCCCTACGGCATCACCCCCGGCCAGGGCCGCGCCCTGCGCACCCTCGCGCACGCCCCGGGCTGCGAGCTCCCCGACCGGGCGATGCGGCTCAGCGACCTGGCGGACCGGCTGCACATCGCCCCCCGTTCGGCCACCACGGTGGTCGACGCGCTGGAGGAGGCCGGACTGGTGGAACGGAGCCCGGACCCGGCCGACCGCCGGGCCGTGCGGATCCTGCTGACCGAGGCCGGCCGGTCGGCGGTGGAGCGGATCGGCCAGGTCCGCTACGAGGTCTCCCAGGAGTACTTCGGCGCGGTCAGCCCCGCCGACCAGGACGCGCTGCTGCGAGCGCTGCGGAGCGCCGAGGCCGCCTACGCGGCGACCACCGCCGCGCCGCGCCGGACAGCGCCCCCGGGCGCAGCGCGGTGATCCCGATCCCGGCGATCACCAGCAGCGCGGCGACGGCGGCCACCGGGCCGACCGACTCGCCGAGCAGCAGCCAGGCCGAGGACATCCCGAACACCGGCACCAGCAGCGAGTAGGGCGCCACCGCGGTGGCGTCGTAACTGCGCAGCAGATAGCTCCAGGCGACGAAGCCGAACAGGGTGGAGACCAGCCCGACGTAGCCGATCGCGCCGAGCCCGGCGAGGTCGATCCCGCGCAGCGCGCGCAGGTCGGCCGCCGGGCCCTCGACCAGCAGCGAGAGGCCGAGCAGCGGCAGCGGCGGCACCGCGCTGACCCAGACCATCCAGCGCAGCGCGTCCGGCGGGGCTGCCTTGCGGGTCAGCACGTTGGACAGTCCCCAGGCGGCCGCCGCCAGGACGACCAGGACGAACGCGCCCAGCGGCCCGCCGAGGCCGTGGTCGACGGCGCTCAGCCCGATGCCCGCGAAGGCGACGCCCAGGCCGGTCAGCCGCTGGACACCGGGACGCTCGCCCAGCAGCGCGCCGGCGAACAGCGCGGTGAACACCGCCTGCCCCTGGAGCACCAGCGAGGAGAGGCCGGCCGGCATCCCGGCGTGCATGCCCAGGAAGAGCAGGCCGAACTTCACCACACCGAGCACCACACCGACCGCGAGCACCCAGCGCAGGGCGACCTTCGGCGGTCCCACGAAGAAGATCGCCGGGACGGCGACCACCGCGAACCGCAGGGCGCAGAACAGCAGCGGCGGGAAGTTCTGGAGCCCGATGTGGATGAGGACGAAGTTGAGGCCCCAGACGGCGGCCACCAGGACGGCCAGGCCGATGTGACGCGGACTCATGCTGCCGCCGCCAGGGGCGGCCTGCGGGGATGCGCTCATGGCACGAGGATGGCCGCCGGGACCGTGCAGCACCAGCGATGAGTTCTGAAGGCAACGCTTTAGCATTGCTGCATGATGGATCTGGGACGCCTGCGGGCGCTGCACGCGGTGGCCGTCCACGGCTCGGTCGGCGGGGCGGCCGCGGCCCTCGGTTTCACCCCGTCCGCCGTCTCCCAGCAGATCGCCAAGCTGGAGCGGGAGACCAGGACGGTGCTGCTGGAGCGCCAGGGCCGGGGCGTGGTGCTGACGGACGCGGCGCGCGAGCTGGCGGGTACGGCGCAGGCGGTGCTGGGGCTGGTGGAGCGGGCCGAGGTGCGACTGGAGGAGCAGCGCGGCCAGGCGGTCGGCCGGCTGCTGGTGGCCGCCTTCGCGACCGGCGCGCGCGGACTGATGCCGGGAGTGCTGGCCGATCTGCGCGCGCGCCGCCCGGAGCTGGACGTGCGGCTGCTGGAGAGCGACCCGTACCCGGCGGCCGAGCTGGTGGCGCGCGGCGAGGTCGACCTGGCGCTCGTCCAGGACTGGCCGACGGTGCCGCTGCCGGTGCAGGAGGGGCTCGACCGGATGGACCTCGGGCCGGATCCGGTGGACCTGCTACTGCCGGTCGGCCACCCGCTGGCGGAGCTCCCGGTGGTGCCGGTGGGCCGGCTGCGCGGGCAGCGCTGGACGAGCGTGCCGCCGGGCAACATCTGCCACGACTGGCTGGTCCGGACCCTGCGCGAGGCCGGCGAGGAGCCGGACGTGCACTACCGGGTCGGCGAGTTCGAGACCCAGATCGCCCTGATCGGGGCCGGTCTCGGCATCGGGCTGGTGCCCCGGCTGGGCCGGGGCGCGCTGCCGCCGGAGGTGGTGGCCCGGGCGGTGGCGCCGGAGCCGGCCCGGCGGGTGTTCGCACTCTGGCGCTCCCAGGCCTCGCGCCGGCCGGCGATCACCGAGGCGCTGGACGCGATGCGGGCCCGCTGGGACGCCCGGGGCGGCTGACCGGGACGCCCGGGGCGGCTGACCGAGGTGGCCGGCCGGCGGACGCCCCCGTCGCGGCCTCCCGTCAGGAGGCGAAGCCGATCACCAGCCACATGAAGCCGACCCCGCCGAGGGTGCAGAGCAGGGTGGTGCGCGAGGGGTGCGGGCTGTGCGCCTCGGGGAGGATGTCGGAGGTCGCCAGATAGAGCAGGAATCCGGCGAAGAACCCCAGGTACAGCCCGAGCAGGTGCTCGGAGATGGTGAACAGCAGGGTGATCGCGGCACCGGTGACCGGCGCCAGCGCGTCGGCCGCCAGCAGGGCCAGCGCCCGCCGCTTGTTGTTCCCGTAGAGCCGGGTGATCGTGTACGTGTTGAAGCCGTCCGCGAAGTCGTGCGCGACCACCGCGATCGCCACCACCGTCCCGACCGTCGTACCGGCCTGGAAGGCCGCGCCGATCGCGAAGCCGTCCATGACGCTGTGGCCGACCAGGGCCATCGCGGCCGTCAGGCCCACTCCCTGGTGCCGCTCGGCGTCCGACCGGGAACGGCCGTGGGCATGGCCGTGGTTGTGGCCCCGGCCCTGCACGGACGACCGGTCCTGCTCGGTCGACCGGTCGTGGCTGGGACGGTGGCCGTGGCTGTGCTCGGCGTACTCCTCCTCGTGGCCGCGGTGGATCGCGACCGCCCGCTCGACGATGTGGATGGTCAGGAAGCCGGCCGCGAACATCAGCAGTGCCTGCGGCACCCCGTGGACCTCCTCGGGCGCCTGGCGCAGCGCCTCCGGCAGGAGGTCGAAGGCGACCACCCCGAGCATCAGCCCGGCGGCGAAGCCGAGCACCAGGTGCCGGCGGTCGCCGGTGCGCTGCGCGACCCAGCCGCCGATCAGCGTCATCAGGAACGCCCCCGCGGCCACCAGGACCGCGGTCACCGCTGCTCCACCGTGACGGTCCGTCCGTTCACTCGTCTCCCCCGTGTCCCGCCCGTCCCCGGGCCGCCCGTCCCCGGGCCGACCGTCGGCCGGTGCCGGCCGGCCGTGTCCCCCAGCGTCGGACACCCCGCGCGCCGTCGCCCGCCGGGCAAGCCGTCGGGGTGAGGCGCCGGGGCGGGCCGTCGGAGCCGGCCGACGGCAGCCGCTCCGGGCCGACCACCGTAGTGGATTCCCGGCCCTCCCGGACCCCCTCCGGACGCGGGACCGTTCCTGATCACCCCCGCGGCCGGGCCCGCGCGGCTCAGTGCTCGCGCGGCTCAGTGTCCGGCGGCGAGCGACAGTCCGAGGTGGGTGTGCGTCAGCTCGCGGACGCCGTCCCCGTCGACCAGGTGGATGTGCCGGTGCCCGTCCTCCCCGGTGAGGTCGAGCGCCCCGTCGGTGAAGCGGCCGGTGGTCAGCCGCAGCCCGCGTTCGGCGGACTCCTCGCGGACCGCCTCCGCCAGGGTCCGGATCTCCTCCTCCCCCACCGGCCCCTCGCCCCGGGAGGCCCACACCACCCAGCGGCCGGGCAGCGCGCTGCCGACGGGCCCCTCACCGGTGGCCACCAGCCCGACCGGGCCGCGCAGCCGTACGCTCCACTGCCCGAGCCCGCCCCGGGTGAGCAGCTCACGGACCAGCTGGGCGAACTCGTTCGCCGAGAGGTCCGGCGCCGCCGGGACGGTGACCGCCGCCTGCGCGGCCGGTTCGACGCCCGCCCGGCCGTACGGGTCGGGGCTGACGGCGGCGTCGAGCTGGCGCAGCCGCACCAGTGCCTCGTCCTGCTCGGCGTCTGCGTAGACGCCCTCGCCGTCGGGCTCCTCGTCGGGGTCGGTGGGCGGCAGCAGCCTGGTGCGGGCCAGCGCGTCACGGTCCGCGTCCACGCTCAGCAGGCAGAGTGGCGGGGCGCCGCCGGGCTCGCGCAGCCAGCCGTTGAGCACGACGCCGGCGAGGATCTCGTCGGTGTCGACGGCGTCGGCGGCCTGCAGCGCGCGCAGGGCCAGCCGGGCGACCAGCCGCAGGTAGTCGGAGGCCCGGTCGGCCGGCGGGCGCGGCACCGGGAGGACCTCGCCGTCCGGGGCGAGCCGGTAGCCGGCCAGCGAGGGCACGACGTCCAGCGGCGGGAGGTCGAGGTCGAGCACGGCGGTGCGGGTCAGTGGCCGGTAGACGGCACGACAGGGCGCCGGCAGGTCCCGGGTATTGGTCTCGGCGGCGGCGAGGGCCCGCTCCAGCAGGGACTCGACGGCGGCCGGCTCGGCCTGCCGGTAGGCCCGGCGGCACTCCTCCAGGGAGTCGTTGTACTCGCGCACCGCCCGCGCCCGGGCCTGCTCGGCCTCGTCGTGGGCGCGCCGGGACTCGTCGACGGCGGGGCTGCCGGCCTCGGCCTGCCGGGTGCGCCACTCCCGCAGGGCCCGCTGGTGGGTCAGCCGGGCCTTGGCCAGTCCGCGCTGGTAGTCGGAGTCGAGCAGCCGGGGGACCGGGGGCCCGTCGGGGTCGGAGGCCGGCGGTTCGGCGGGTGCGTAGTCCTCCCAGCGCGGCTCCGGGTCCGCGCCGGCCGTCGCGGGCGGCGCGCCGTCCGGGTAGGGGCGCGGCTCGTAGCGGCGCAGCTGGCTCTCGAAGTCCATGGCCGAGACCGGCAGGGCGGACCGCCGGAGCAGGTCGGCCAGCCGCTCGTGCTCGGCCTGGACGGTGAGCGTGCGGTGGTGGGTGAGCGCGGCGGCCCTGGCGTGGGCGGCGACATCCTCGTCGCCGCCCGGGCCGAGCGGATCCGGGGCCGGTCGGGCGGTGGACGACGGCCCGTCGGGGATGCCCGGGGGGCGGCCGGACGGATCGTCCGCGGTCGGCTCCTCCACCCCGAGGTCGCGGAACACGGAGGCGAGGAAGCCCGGTTGGGGGGCGGTGACAGCACCGTCGGACTGGCCGTCTGCTGAGTACTGCATCGGTGGTCGTTCCCCCATGCTCGTCCGGCGCCTGCCCGGGGCGGTCGGCAGCCCCTCGGCGGCGAACCGGGGGTCCGCCCCGCTTCCGGACATTGTCCACCGAACGGGCGCACCGGTCAGCAAAGCCTCTCAGTTGGTCCGGGTGTTGGTCAGGTGCAGTCCGATGTAGCCGACATAGATCCGGCCACTGCCCGAACAGTCGTCCAGGTAGTGCAGCCGGGGCGCGGTGCGGCCGCCGCCGATCCGCAGGTGTGCCCCCATGAAGGCGCGTCTGGACACGTCCACGCACTCCGGCACCGGGAGCATCCGCTCGCGCTTCCACTTGGCGTGGCTGTGGACCGTCCGCGACTCGCCGCGCACCGCCTTGCGGGGCGGGAAGCGGTGGCAGCCGGCCGGGGTCCGTTCGCACCACTGCTTGAAGTCGCCGCCCGCCCGGCCGCGGACCGCCGCCTCGGCGTACTCCTGGAGCGCGGTCAGACCGTCCCAGGTGAGCCGGGCCCAGCCCCCGCCGGCGCAGCGCAGCTCGTCGAGGGCGAGCGCGGCCTTCTGGTCGCCGGTGAAGGTGAGCAGCGGGAACTCGCCGAGCCGGTCCATCAGCTCGGTGAAGGTGAGCGGGATCCCGCCGTGGCCGCCGACCGGTCCGGTGCGCCGCCGCCCGGCCCGACGGGCGGGGGCGGGCAGAACGGGCTGGGACGGGGCCGGTGGGACCGGGACGAACAGCGTCGGCGGGAGCGGCACCGGTCCACCGCCGGGTGCAGTGCAGAGCCGGCCGGCCGATCCGCGCCCCGCCCCGGGGCCGGCCGTCCGGCCGGGGAGCGGGCCGCCCGCGGTGAGGGCCTTCGGCTTGGGCCGCTCGCGACGGTGCTCCCGGCGGCCCTCGTGGCGCGCGGGGTGGGAGGCGTACGGGGGGTGGGCGGGGCGGGCGCCCCGCTCGTGCTCCTCCGGCCGGTCCGTCCGGCCGACGGGGACGGCCACCGGGGCCGCGAGCACGGGTACCGAGGCCGGCACGCGCGGCGGGGGCACGGCCGCCAGCGTCGCCGGCGGCGTCCGTTCGGCGGCGAGCCGGCGCGGTTCGCGGGACAGCAGGACGGCCGCGCGCCGCGGGTCCTCCTCGATCCGGTGGCGGGCCAGCACCGGGTGCCGCCGGCCGTCCTGGCGCGAGGCCGGGTCGACCTCGGGCAGATAGGTGCGGACCGCCCCTCCGTAGACGGCATGGAACTCCAGGGCGACGTTGAACCTGGTGCGCGCCTCGGCGTCCAGGACGTACAGGGTGGCGAGTCCCGGCAGGTGCTCGCAGAGCGGGGCGACCACTTCGGCGAGCCACGCTCCGGCATCGAGGCCGGCCGGGACGCTGGCCACCATGGCGGGCATCCGGCGGTCCGGGTCGCAGAGCTCGTCGACCAGGCCGTCGACCTCGGCCGCGGTGAGCATCCGGGGAGCGGCCAGGACGGCGGCCGGGCCGTCGGCGGCGTCCAGCAGCGGCAGCAGGGTGCGGGCCGGTTCGGGCACCGGTACCCGGCCGGGCGTCCGCACGGCGCTGTCGGTGGTGCGGGTGGCGGCCTCCAGCCGGAGCCAGGTCGGGCCGGTGGGCCCGGCCGCCAGGGTGAGGGTGAGGTGGTCGGTGCCGTGCGGGGCGGGGGTACGGACCCGGCGGCGGTCGTAGCGGCCCCCGGGACCGCCCGGGAGCGGACCGCCGTCGCGGTCCAGCAGGACGCGGTCGCCGAGCCGGAAGCGCTCGGCGTAGAGGGCGGCGGCTCCGGCCCGGGGCGGGGCGGACAGGTCGCACGGAGCAGACAGGGCGGCGGACAGCGCGGGCGGCGGGCCGAGGAGGGCGGGCGGGGGTTCCTCGCACCCCTCCCGTTTCAGCCAGGCGGCGAGGTGCTGGTCGGCCAGGGCGAGGGCGTCGGCGTACGGGAGGGCGGTGGTGACGGTCATCCGATAGGGCGCCGCAGGGCCTCCGGAGCCGGGGAGTCCGGCTCCGGCGGGCGACGACGAGGAACGTTCCGAGGTCATGCGCATACCTCCGTGGGGCGGTGGGGTCCCGTGTCCTCCATCGATGGGTCTTTGGTCCGGTTCGCCGGACCTGTGCCCAGGAAACGCCATGGCCCGGAGCGGAAGTTCCAACTCCGGGCCACGTCACTACATTCGGGTGAATCTGCTCAAGCCCGCTGTCGCACAGGACGAGAATCTGCATCGTCTCCGGCCCCGCCCCGGGACCGGCCGCGCGGACGCCGTCCGGTCAGACCGGCACCTCGACGTAGGTCCGGCCCGCCGCCACCCCGGCCGCCGTACCGCCGGTGGCCTCGGCCAGCCAGGTGTGGAACGCCGCGACCTCCGGCTCCGGCACCCCCACCTCGATCCGCACCCCGGACGCCTCGTACGCCAGGTCGCTGACCGTGAATCCGGCCGCCCGCAGGTCGTTCTCCACCCGCCCGGCCCGGGCGTGGTCGACCGTCACCGCGAGCAGCGCGACCGGCCGCCGCTCCAGCAGCCCGAGCTCGTCCAGCGCCTCCGACACCGCGCTCCCGTAGGCGCGCACCAGGCCGCCGGCGCCGAGCTTGATACCGCCGAAGTAGCGGGTCACCACCGCCACCGTGTCGGTCACGCCGCGCCGGCGCAGCACCTCCAGCATCGGCACCCCGGCCGTCCCGCCGGGCTCGCCGTCGTCGCTGGAACGCTCGCGGCGCTGCTCCTCGCCGACCACGAAGGCGGTGCAGTTGTGCCGGGCGTCCCAGTACTGCTTGCGGATGCCCGCAATGAAGGCCTGGGCCTCCTCCTCGTCGGCGACCCGGGCGAGGTGGCAGATGAACCGGGACTTCTTGATCTCGATCTCGTGCGTGCCCGCGCTCCGGACGGTCAGGTACGGCCGGGGGGTCGGCTCCGGTGTGGCGGGCATGGCGCGGCGGTTCTCCCGGAGGACGACGAGGGGCGACGGCGCGGCCCGCAGGGGACGACAGCTCGCCCACGGACCGCCCCGCCAGCCTACGGCGTGCCCTTCGAACCGGACCCGAGGGGCGCCGGACCCGAGGGGCGGGCGGGCAGCGCTCAGCCGCGGCCCGCGAGCGCGTCCAGCTGGGCCCGGTCCAGACCGGTCGCCGCCCGCACCTCGGCGAGGTCGACCGCACCGCAGTCGAGCCCGCGCAGCAGGTACCCGCTGAGCGCCCGGGCGGTCGCCGGCTCGTCCATGATGTCCCCGCCCGCCTTGGCCACGTACGCGGCCAGCCGGGCCGCGGCGGAGGCCAGGCCCTCCCGGTAGAAGGAGTAGACGGCGACGTACCGGGTCGGCAGGTGCGCCGGGTGCATGTCCCAGCCCTGGTAGTAGGCACGGGCGAGCGAGCGGCGGACCAGGTCGTGGTGGAGCTTCCACGCGGCGTGCACCTGGGCGGTGGTGCCGGTCGGGACCACATTGGTGGAGCCGTCGGAGAGCCGCACCCCGGTCCCGGCGGCGGCGACCTGCATCACCGCCTTGGCGTGGTCGGCGGCCGGGTGGTCCATGCTCTGGTGGGCGGCGGCGACCCCGCACGCGGCGCTGTAGTCGAAGGTGCCGTAGTGCAGGCCGGTGGCCCGCCCCTCGGCCGCCGCTATCATCCGGGCGACGGTGGCCCGGCCGTCCGGGCCGAGGATCGCCTGGGTGGTCTCGATCTGGATCTCGAAGCCGAGCCGTCCTTCCGGCAGCCCGGCGCCGCGCTCGAAGTCCGCCAGCAGCCGGACCAGCGCGGTGACCTGCTCGGCGTAGGTCACCTTGGGCAGGGTGAGCACCAGCCCGTCGGGCAGTCCGCCGTGCGCCAGCAAGGTGCCGAGGAACAGCTCCAGGGTGCGGATGCCGCGGTCCCGGACGGCCGCCTCCATGCACTTGATCCGGATGCCGAAGTACGGCGGAGCACTGCCGTCGGCGACCGCGGCGGCGAGCAGTTCGGCGGCCCGGACCGCCGCCGCGTCCTCCTCCGCGTCGGGCCGCGGGCCGTAGCCGTCCTCGAAGTCGATCCGCAGGTCCTCGACCGGCTCGCGCTCCAGCTTGGCCCGGACCCGGCGGTGCACCTCGGCGAGCAGCCCGTCGTCCGCCACGCCGAGCGCGCGAGCGAGCTCGGCGGGGGTGCCGGCGTGGGTGTCGAAGGCCTCCAGGGCCTGTCGGCCCCAGCTCCGCACGGTGTCGGCGGCGAAGGTGTCGGCCGGCACGTAGACGGTGTGGACCGGCTGGCGGGTGCCCGGGTCGCCCGGGAAGCGGTGGGCCAGATCGGCGTCGACCGGCGCCAGCAGCGCGTCCACGGCGGACCGGGCGGCGGCGGAGAATCCCGCCGCGCCCGTCGGCCCGGTAGCGCCCGTCTCGACCTGCGACATCCGTCACTCCTCACGCAAGCATGCGCGCGGGGCCCGTGCCAGGCCAGCGCTTCAACAGTTTGTTGATGCGAAGGTAGACGGGCCGGGAACGGGCGTCAATGCCCGCCGGCGGACCGGGCGGCGCAGCCGCGGGCCGGGTCAGTCCCGCCCGGAGGTGGCGTAACGGTCCCGCAGCTCCGGGTAGAGCGCCTCGACGTCCTTGGGGTGGACCGAACCGTCGGGACGGTTGCCGGCCACGCCGTACTTCTTGGTCAGCCAGGCGGCCAGCCGCTGCGGGTCCGGCTCGTGCTCGAAGGTGTCGATGTAGCTCACCAGCGCCTCGAACGCCTGCTCGGGGTCCAGCCGGTACGAGCCCGGGCGCGGCGCGGGGCCGATCGGCCGCTGCCCGCGCTCGGCGAACTCCGGCGCCTCCTCCGCGGCCTCGGCGTAGGCCTGCTCGGTGTAGCCCTGGTCGACCTGGCCCTGCTCGGTGTAGGTCTGCTCGACCTGGCCCTGCTCGGCGAAGCGCTCCTCCACGAACGGCGGCTCCGCGTAGCCGGCCTCGGGCCCGGCGTGGGCGACGGCGGCCTGCTGCTCCGGGGCCTCCGGCTGGTCGGGGTCGGTCGGGCGCGGCGGCTTGAACCACGGCGAGACCTGGCCGGGCACCCGCCCGCCCGGCGCAGCGTCGCTGGGATGCCCGGTGGTCCGCACGGCCCGCTCGGTCCAGACGTTCAGCTCCTCCTCCTGCGGAGCCGGGGGCTGCTGCGCCCCGCCGACCGGCTCCTGGGCGTCGCGCAGCCGCACGGCGGCGAGCTTGGCGAGCACCTCGGCGGGAGCGGGCTCGGGCTGCCCCTGCGGCTCCGCCTCCGGCTCCGGGCGGCCCTGGGGCTGCGGCTGCGGCCGGCTCTGCGCCGGGCCCGGCACCCGCGGCACGGCCTGGGTGGAACGGTCGACCCGGACCGGCTGTTGCTGCTGCCTCGCGGCGACCGGCCCCTCGGCCCCGTCCTGCTCACGGGCCGCCGCGGCGCCGTTCCCGGCCCGCGCGGGCTGCCCGGCCGGCACCAGGGCGGCCGCCGCACGGCTCTCCTGGAGCGCGCGGGCCTCCTGCACCGCCAGGGCCGCCTCGGCCCTGGCCGCCGCCTCGACCTCGCGGGCCTCCTTCTCCTCCCGGGCCACCCGGGCGTCCTCGTCCATCCGGTCGAACACCGACGGGTCCAGCGGCACCCCGTACTTGGCCAGCTTGAGCGGCAGCAGCGCCTGGATCGGCGCCGCGCGGCGCCAGCCGCGGCCGTAGCGGAAGCGCAGCTGGGCCCGGTAGACCAGCCGGTTCTGCTCCAGCCGCACGACCTCGTCGTAGGAGCGCAGCTCCCAGAGCTTCATCCGCCGCCAGAGCCGGAAGGTCGGCACCGGCGAGAGCAGCCAGCGCATCATCCGGACCGACTCCATGTGCCGGTCCGCGGTGATCGCCGCGATCCGGCCCACCGCGTGCCGGGAAGCCTCGACCACGACGACGAACAGCAGCGGGATGACGGCGTGCATGCCCATCCCGAGCGGGTCGCCCCAGGAGGCGGCCGCGTTGAAGGCGATGGTCGCGACGGTCAGCAGCCAGGCGGTCTGCCGCAGCGCCGGGAAGGGTATCCGCAGCCAGGTGAGCACCAGGTCCAGCGAGAGCAGGACCACGATGCCCGCGTCCACGCCGATCGGGAACGCGTAGGAGAAGGCGCCGAAGCCCTTCTGCTCGGCCAGCTCCTTGACCGCGCTGTAGGAGCCGGCGAAGCCGATACCGGAGATGATGCAGGCACCGGCGGCGACCAGACCGAGCAGGCTGCGGTGGGCCTTGGTGAGCGATGGGCGTGCCATTACGTCTATCAACCCCTGGATGTCGGCTGCGGCCGTTCGCTGCCTCGGCTGCCGGTTCCCGCTTGTCGGGGCGCCGGACGGCTGAGCGACCTCCGGGCTCGGCCCACCGGAGTTTACTCGTACACCTGTCCCAGCGTTCCCGCAGCCCGCACCGTCACCGCGACCGGCCGCTGCCGCTCCCCAACGCCCCGCCCCGCGGAGCCGGGGAGCGGGCGCCCGGTCAGGACGGCTGCCCCGCCGTGCCGTTGAGGTAGGCCAGCACGGCCATGACCCGGCGGTTCGCATCCTCGGCCGGGGCGAGTTCGAGCTTGGTGAAGATATTGGCGATGTGCTTGGCCACCGCACCGTCGCTCACCGACAGCCGGGCGGCGATCGCCGAGTTCGAACACCCCTCCGCCATCAGCTCCAGCACCTCCCGCTCGCGCGGCGACAGCCGCTGCAACGGTCCGGAACGACGCGAGGTGCTCTGCATCAGCTTGGCGATGACGTCCGGGTCCATCGCCGTACCGCCGGCCGCCACCCGGCGAACCGCGTCGATGAACTGGTCGGCGTTGAAGACCCGGTCCTTCAGCAGGTACCCGATCCCGCCCGTGCCGTCCGCCAGCAACTCCCGCGCGTAGAGCTGCTGGACGTGCTGTGACAGCACCAGCACCGGCAGGCCCGGAATCTCCCGGCGGGCCTTGAGCGCCGCCTGGAGGCCCTCGTCGGTCAGGGTCGGCGGCAGCCGGACGTCGACCACCGCGACGTCCGGACGGTGCGTCAGCAGCGCCTCCTGCAGCTCCGGACCGGTCTCGACCGCTGCGGCGATCGTGAAGCCGTGCGCCTCCAGCAGCCTGATCAGACCTTCTCGAAGGAGGTAAAGGTCCTCGGCGAGGACAACTCGCACGGCAGCTCCAGGGTGATGGTGGTCGGACCGCCCGACGTACTGTCGATGGCCAGGACACCGTCGAAGGTACCCAATCGCCGCTCGATCCCCCGCAGCCCGGTCCCCCTGGTGGGATCCGCAACCCCGACCCCGTCGTCCGTCACCGTCACCCGCAGCCGGCCGGCCCGGTACAGGATGTCCACCCACACCTGCTCCGCGCCCGAGTGCTTGGCCGCGTTGGCCAGCAGCTCGCAGATGCTGAAGTACGCCGTGGCCTCCACCGGCGCCGCCGGGCGGTCCGGCAGACTCACGCACACCTCGGTCGGCAGCGCGCAGTCCAGCGCGAGCGCACGGACCGCGTCACCCAGGCCCCGCTCCGCCAGCACCGGCGGGTGGATGCCCCGGACCAGGTCGCGCAGCTCCTGGAGCGCCCGCGCCGAGGACTGCCGGGCCTCGGACAGGAGTTCGCGCGCCGCCACCGGATCGGTCTCCATCAGGTGCTCGATCGTGCCCAACGTCATCCCGATCGCGACCAGCCGCGCCTGGGCGCCGTCGTGCAGGTCCCGCTCGATCCGCCGCAGCTCCGCCGCCTGGTCCCCGACCGCTTCGGCCCGGGTCTCGGTCAGCTCCGCCACCCGCCGGGTCAGCTGGGCGTGCGAGGTCCGACCGTCCTTGTCCAGCACCCTGCGGGCCACCTCCGCGTACCCGCGCACCGCGTACGGGGCCAGCAGCGTGCCCAGAGCGAGCATCCCGAGCCCGAGCAGGGTCGCGAGGAACACGGTCGGGGCACCGCTCGAACCCACCGGCCCGTAGCCACGCACCGCGACGACCACGAACGCCGCCCCACCGCCCAGGACTCCCAGCACCACGAGTCCCAACGCAAGCGCCAGCAGCGGGCTGACCAGCAGCCAGAGCATCTCGCGCCGCGTCACGGCGTCCCTCACCGCCCAGTGCAGCAGCTGCGCGAGCCGGGCGACGTTGTGGGAGCGGTGGTAGGAGTAACCCGTCCACCAGTGACCGCGGGCGTCCGCCTCCAGCGGCGGCCTGGGGGTGTACACCGCCGGCAGCCTGGTGCCGTACCAGCGGTTGAGCTGCCCCCGGGTCCGGGTCGCGGTCGGTCGCACGAACAGCCCGGCCAGCGTCAGGGCCGCGCCCACAGCAGCGATCAGCGCGACGAACACCGCCGGGTAGTAGCCGTCGAGCAGCCATGCGGCCGTCGCGCCGGCGAAGAAGGCCCCGAACACGGGCACCACCACGATCGGCACCGCACCGAGCACCAGCAGGGACAACCGGGCCAGCCCGCGGCCGCCCGCAGCGAGGGCCGCCTCGGTCTGGGCGCGCACGGCACCGCCCCCGCTGATCCGACTCTCTGTTGCCACGCCAACTCCTGATTGCTGATGCCGATGCCGCAGACCGGCCCCGATCCTCCTCATCCAGTGTCCCCGGCCCCAGGGCCGTCGGCACTGGCCGTCCCACCCGAATTCAGGGTGGTCCTAGGTCCACCCCGCGCGGGCCCCTGCCCCAACGGGGCCGAATCCCCCGCGCACCGGACGCAGCAATACGGGCAGCAATTCACGCACAACGCAAAGAACCCCCGCCGGTTTCCCGACGGGGGTTCTTCACAATGATTGTTCGGCGGCGTCCTACTCTCCCACAGG
>NZ_LGDO01000013.1:0-93935 GCF_001279805.1 Streptomyces sp. XY431 | reverse complement strand
CGCCTGACACCACCGCCCGACACCACCGGCCCGCGCCACCCGGCGCACCCACAACACCACGCAACGCCCCGCCCGGAACCCACCGGCCGGGGCGTCCGCATTCCCCGGCCGGTCCCGGCGGGTCGGGGTCACCGACAGAAGGCCCGCCCCCGCGACCCGGCACCGAGGCTCCCCGAAAGCACGAAACCCCCGGCCCGGCCACCTTCGTGAGGTGGCCGGGCCGGGGGTTCGCGGTCCTGCCGAACGCCCCTGCCGAGCGACTCCGCCGTCAGCGGGCAGCGGACCGCCGGACGAGGTCGGGCCGTCAGACCGCCGCGGCGGGGAGCGGACGGCGGGCGAGGAGGTCGGAGACCTTGGCCGTCGCGTACAGGGAGACCGCGAGGGCGACCACCAGCGCGGCGCCGGCGGCGAGGATGCTGCCGGAGAAGACCGCCTTGGGGCTGCCGGCCTCGGTGCGGGCCGAGCCGGCGAGGAAGGGCAGTACCAGCAGGACGGCGAGGCCCAGCGCGACCTCTCCCCACACGACCTTGGGGAAGTGGCCGAGGGTCAGCTCGCGCAGCGTGGCGGTGTCGTCGGCGAGGCGGGCCCGGGTGATCCGGGGCATAAGCCAGAACTGGTTGAAGGCGCCGGCGGTCACCAGCCCGGCCACGAGCAGGATCTTGACCACCAGCGCGATGCCGTAGCCGGTGGTCCACAGCTGCGGGACGCTGCCGACGTGCTTCCAGCTCAGCCACAGACCGGAGACGGTGACCGCACCGACGCAGACCATCGCGACGAGGCCGAAGCGCTGCCACAGCTGGGCCCAGAGCAGCCCGGCGCCGTCGCCGAGACGGCCACGGGCAGCGGCCAGGGCGACCAGCAGCGCCAGTCCGCCGAGCCAGACCGTGCCGGAGACGATGTGGACCTGGTCGAGGACGAGGTCGAGCCAGCGGTCGAAGGTGGTCGGGGTGATCGCGGGCACCACGCCCGCCCAGGCGACCTCCTTCATGGCTTTGACCAGGGCATTCGGAGGCGATTCGGGCGCCCGGACCGCTCAGGCGGACCGGGGTCCGGCCGTCAGCGTCCGGCTTCCACCGTCCGAGGGCTCACCCAGCCCGCCCGCCCCTCGGGCGGCGGCCGCGCACACGCGCCGGAGCAGTGAGTTGAGCTCGACGCGCTGGCCCCTCGTCAGCGAGGCCAGCAGGCCGTCCTGCGCGGCGGAGGCGTCGGAGTGGAGCAGGTCCAGCGCGGCCCGGCCCGGGTCGGTGATCGCCAGCAGTTCCTGGCGCCCCCCGATGTGGACCACCATCGACTGCAGCAGGCCCCGGGAGAGCAGGTCGTCGAGCGCCCGGTGCGCATCAGCCTCGGGAATCGCGAGCCGTTCCGCGAGGTCCCGTCGGCCGTGCGGCCCCAGGGTGGCCAGGGTCGACAGCAGCGCCTGGTGGGCCGGGGTCAGTCCGCGGTGCTCGAGCCGCTCCGCGAGCAGGCGGTCGACGACGCGGCCGGCCTCCGAGAGGAGGTAGACGGTCTGCTCGAACGGACTCGAGGATCCCTTCCGTCCGTCGTACAAACCGTGTCCCCATCGTCGAGAGCGTGCGACGTCCCGCGGCCGGGACGGTAAGCCGAGGCTCACCATATCCGCGCTTCCGAGCATTGGTCTACATCGATGTCGTCACAAGGGTCACCGACCGGTGAGCGTCTCCGCCGCGTACTCGACGTATTCGTGCAGGCCGTACGCCAGGCCCAGCGCCAGCACGGCCGAGGCCACCACCGCGGCGACGAGACCCGCGGCGGCCAGCCGGGGGCCCCGCCCCTCCGGTCCGGCCGGCGCCGGCGCCAGCAGGGCCTGGACCCTCAGGGGCACCGGCCCCGTGCTCACGGACAGGGGCCGGGCGCCGTGTCCCCCGGGCCCGGTCGCTCCGGCCAGTGCGGCACGGGCGATGGCGGTCGCGGCGAGCTTCCGGTCGGACACCGCTCCGGCGGCCGCTTCGTCGGCCCACCGCTCCAGGTGGAACTCCAGGCCGGTCCGCAGCCGCGCGAGGGCCGGATGGACGGCGGCGGCGAGGTCGGCGGCCACCGAGAACAGGTGGTGGCGCCGGTGGAGGTGGGCCCGCTCGTGCGCGAGCAGGACCGCGCGCTCCGACGCCCCCAGGGATTCGAGCATGCCCTCCGTCACGACCACCCGACCGGCCCGCCCGCGGTGGCGCGGCAGGGCGAAGGCTTCCGCCTCCGCTCCCGGCACGACGAGCACGTCGCCCTCCGCCGTCGCCCCGGCAGTCAGCTGCCACGCCCGCGACAGCAGGGCGCGGTGGCGGCGCACGGCCCGCACCAGCCGGACGGCCTGCACGACGAGCAGGGCCCCGGCGGCGCCCGCGACCGGCAGCACCGCCGGCCAGTGCGTGGTCACCCCGGTGAGCGGCAGCTGTTCGAGGCCCGCCAGGAACGGCACATGGAGGAGGGCGACCAGTACCGCGACGGTGCCGCCCGCCAGCAGGACCGCCGTGCCCGCGAGGGCCAGGGCGGCTTCACGCGGTGCGAGCAGCCGCGCGAGCCGGGACGCCGCGGGCACCGCACCCCAGGGCAGGAGCACAGCCAGGGCGACCACCGCCAGGACCAGCGTCATCCCTCCTCCACCCCCGCCGGGTCCTGCGCCCCGGGGAGCTGTTCGCTCTCCGCGGCGAGCAGGAGGCTTCGCAGCACGTCCTCGTCGCCCGCGGACAAGGAGGACACGAACCGCTTCAGGACGAGATCCCGCTGCGGTTCCTTCTCCAGCTCCCGGCGCATCCGGCCCGCGGCCAGACCGGCGGCGTCCGCCACCGGCGCGTAGGCGAAGGAACGGCCCGGGCGCGTCCGGTCGAGCGTCCCCTTCTCGTGCAGGCGGGCGAGGATCGTCGCCACCGTCGTCCGGGCGAGGTCCTGCCGCAGCGCGCCCTTGACCTCCTGCGCGGTCATCGGCTCGGCCGACGCCCACAGCACCGCCAGGACGTCCGCGACCAGTTCCCCGTGCGGACGCCTCGCCTCCTGCCTGCCCCTCACCATCTCGCTCCCTGTTCCCGCCCTGTCCCGATCCGCTCGACCGGCACACCCCGCGCCGACAGGGCCGGCGGCCGGAGCCGCCCGGACCGGCGCGGTGAAGAAAACACGCGGCCGACGGTGGGTGAGGTGTGCCTCGGTCGACTCTACGCGGACCGTCTGCGCACACCGCAAGGCAGTCGGGCCCGGCGGTTCAGGCGCGGGCCGCGCCGGGGCGGTGCTCCTCGCAGAACCACCCCCCGGGGTAGAGCCGGGCACCCCGGCCGCAGGCGGGACCGTGGCCCGCCGAGCAGACCTCGCGTCGGACCGGGGCGATCTCCGGGCGCGGGATCCGCGCGGGGGCCGCCGCCGGCTCGGGGAACCAGATCGCCTCGCCGCTGTCGCGGGCCGGCAGGGCCGCGAACCTCCGGTGCCACCGCTCGGCCCGCTCGGCCCGGTCGACGACGCAGCGGGTGTCCCGGCGGAGGTGGGGGCGCGGACCGGAGGCGGTGGAGCGGTGCGGCGCCGGCGCGCGGTCGACGGCACCGGCGGACGCCTCGTCGGCGGACGTGAGCGTGCCGCCGCTGTCGAGAAAGGCCTCGCGGTCCTCGACCGAGGACCAGAAGCGGTGCACGCCCCGGCCCGCCCTCACGGTGAGCGGGACGCAGCTCCCGGCGGCGATGTCGCGGACGAGGTCGTCGAACTGCCGGGGCCGGGGCCCCCACCGCGCGTGGCGGCGCCCGCAACTGCCCTGCCTGCGCGTGGGGCACGGCGCCGGCATGCGGTCGCAGAGTTCCAGGGTGAGGGCCCGCACGCCGCCGCGGACCAGCAGGTCGCGCTCCGCGCGCACAGCAGCCGCGGGCAGGTCGTCCGTCCTGGTCCAGTGGACCGCGTCGATCAGCGGCGACCTCGGGTCCACCGTGTGCCAGACCGCCGTGATGCCGTCGGCCCGGGCGGCGGCATCACGGCTGCGGGCGGCCGCGGCGGAAAGGTACGACAACTGTGGTTCGAACCCGTACCGTTGTCCGCCCGCGCCGGTGACGAGCACATCGGTCCGCCGCCTGCCGTTCGCGTCGACCACCCCCACCTCGGCGGTGTGACCGGCGCTCTCGGCCGCGCGGACGTACCGATCCCGGTACGCCTCGAACACGTCGCTCCCGCCGGACGGGCGGCGGTGCGGATTGTGGTGCGCGGCAATCCGGAGGCCCTGCCGCTCGAAGACGTACATCCAGGCCCGGGCACCCCGGGCGGCCCGGCAGTCCGGGCAGTGGAGTCCGCGCTGGTCGACCGGCCTGCGGTCGCCGACCAGCCGCTCCCACAGGCCGGGGTGGGCGGGGTGCCCGAGGTCGTCGCGGTCCAGGTCGAGGGGGGCATTGACGAGAGCACAGAAGACGGGGTTGCGTTTGGAGGTTTCGCCGTCGAAATCATCCATGGCATCTCTTTCTCTGCCTTCGGCTACCGGGGTAGGCTCGGGTGAAAGGGTCCGCTGCTGCCATTCCAACGCGCGAACGCCCTTGAGGCTCCCGGATTCTGATCCCTCGCGGACAGTTGTCCTGATGCGCGCGGGGATTCGGCGGGGATTCGGCTGTCCGTTCCCAGGAATGCGGTAATTCCTCATACTTGCCCGATATTCACCGCGCCGGAATCGGCCACCCGCAGCCGGTCTTCCAGTAGTCCTGTCGACGGAGGGCGACTCCGACCGCGGGGTGACGGATCGCGGGGGCCACCGCCCTTATCGTCGAAGGCATGAGCCGAGCCCTGCATCTCTCCGGCTACCTGCTGGCCTTCGACACCCGGTCCCAGTCCTTGCAGGACCGCACCCGTACCGGTTTCCTGGTCCGCGCCGCCGCCCTGGCCGAACTCGCCCACCGGGGCGCGGTCGCCGAGGACGGCGCCGGACACGTCCGGGTCGTCTCCGCCGACCCCACCGGGGACGGCGTCCTCGATGCGCTGCTCGCCGAGGCGGGCAGCGCGTCACGCAGTTGGAAGGCCTGGATCCGGCGCGACCGCGAGGACACCCTGGAGGCCGTCGAGCAACGGCTCGCGGTGCTCGGCGTGCTGACCGTCGCGGACCGCGCCCCCCATGGCCGGGTCGTGCCGCGGCGGCCGGTGGCGATGGACGACCCGCGCGAGGCCCTGGACCTCCAGGTGCGGGTGGCCGAGCTGGTCCGCGGCAGCACCCCGCCCGCCGAGGCGCCGTTCGCGGACGCGGTGCTCGCCGCCCTGGCCGCCCACGGGCACCTGCGCCTGGTGCTCACCCGCCACGACCGGAAGGCCCACGCCGACCGCGTCACCGCCCTCACCGACCGCCTCGCCACCACCGCGCCCGGCCTGGCCCACGCGGTGTCCGGGCTGCACCTGACGATGATCGCCGCCCAGGGCGGCATGGGCGGCGGCTGACCGGGCAACCGGGCGACCTGGCGGACTGCTGCCCGAACCCGGACCGGCGGGTGCTGATCGACGTCGGCGCCGTCCTCGACGATCGGGACCTGCACGCCACCTTGCAGCGGGAGCTCGGTCTCCCCTCGTTCTACGGCGGGAACTGGAACGCCTTCCGGGACGCCGTCACCGGCCTGGTCGTCCTCCCCGCCGAAATCCGGTGCTCGCGCAGAGCGGCCCCGGTCAGTCCGCCGCCGGTGCGTCGGGAACGCCGTCGTAATGGACGACACAGCGCCCGAAGGCCTCCCGGTACTGCGCCAGCTCGCACCCGGCCGGGGCCGGAATCCGGGCGAGCGGGTCGCCGGGGGCCGCCGGGACCGCCGTGGCCCGGTCGGCAGGTCCGCGTCAAGATTCTCGGGGCGGTCCGGGCGGTCGGCGGACTCGACCCACCGGCGAAAAGCCGCAGGTCAATGGGGTGATGCGGGCGAGCGCCGACGGGCTGCGGGGGGCGTGGCGTGCGTCTCATCACAGGCGCGACCAAGTTCGTTTCCGTCTCAATGTGGTGGGATGTGCGCACACAAGGTGATGACCGTTGGACGGGGGGTGTTCCATGCGGAACGGACTGTTCGGGCTCGGGCCCGACGCGGGGGCTGCGGATCTGGTGGCCGTGGGGCTGGTCCGGCTGGCCGTGGAGGAGCGGCTGGGGCTCGTGGAGGGCGCACCGCCGTGGCTGGGGCAGCTGCGGGCCGCCTCGTTCGCGGACGCCTGGCTGGCGTTCGCCGATCCGGCCGCGCCGGGGCTGCGGGTGCCGGCCGAGACGGTGCTGCGCGCGGTGGTGCTGCGGGCGGCCGAGCTGACGCTCCGGCGCGCGGACGGGGACGGTCCGGCGGCGCTGGAGCGGCTGGGGCGGGAGTCGGCCGGGGCCCGGGAGTGGGCGGGGCTCACCGAGGTGTCGCACCCGGCCGAGCCGGACGCGCTCGTCCTGGTCTGGTACGGGGTGAAGATGGCGATGGCCGGTGCCGATCCGGTCGCGGCCGCCGAGCGGGAGACGCTGGGCGCCTGCATCCTCGAACGCGGCCGGGCCTATGTCCGCGAGCACTGCCGGCGCCAGGACATGCTCGCGCTCGTCCTGGCCTGCGCCCGCTCGGCGGCCGCGACGCTGGCGGAGCTCAGTGACGGCGACCGGGACCGGGCGCTGGCCGTCCTCGACGAGCACGCCGCCCGGCACATGGCGCCCACCGCCCCGGTGCCGCTGTGGGTCCCCGGCCGACCGGGCCAGCTCGCGGGCTGAGCGGCCGGCTCGCGGGCCGAGCGGAGCGCCGGCGCGCGGGGCTCAGGCGCCCGTGCCGCGGCCGAGGGCGTACTGCTCCTCGGTGACCGGTTCCAGCCAGGTCGTCCCGGGGCTGCCGTCCTCGGTGCCCTCCCAGGTGGCCAGGTGTTCCATGGCGCCGTCCGGCGCCGCGCCGTGCCAGTGCTCCTCCCCCGGCGGGCAGACCACCAGCTCGCCCGGCCGGGCCGCGAGGACCACTCCGGCGCGGGTGCCGATCAGGGCGGTCCCGGAGACCACGTGCAGGCTCTGTCCCAGCGCGTGGGAGTGCCAGTGGGTGCGTGCCCCGGGTGCGAAGCGGACCAGGCCGGCGCCTTTCCGGGACGGCGCCCCGCCGGGGTGGACCACGTCCCACCACACCTCGCCGGTGAACCACTCGGCCGGGGCCCTGCCGGTGGCCGCGGGCCGGGTGAACTCCATGATCATGTTCTCCAGTGGGGCGTGCCGAAGGAACTCCGCCGTTCGCACCGCCGTCGTTCACACCCGCCGGCGGTCGCGCCACGACGCTCGCACGCCGCCCGGCCGCCGAGAAGGGGACACTTCCGTCACACGCGGATTTCAGCGGGGGAGAAAACTCTCCCTCCCACCGGACTTGCCGCAGGCGCCGGTGCGCGGGCACGCTGACCGCTGCCGATCCCGCCCCCACCAACGGCCGCCGCTGCCACACTGGGGGCATGAGCACCTCAGGCGGCCGCCCGAAGGAACTCGGCGCGTTCCTCCGCACCCGCCGGGCCGAGCTGACCCCCCAGCAGGTCGGGCTGGCGTCCGACGGCGCGCCGAGGCGGGTGGCGGGGCTGCGCCGCGCGGAGGTCGCGCAGCTGGCCTCGATCAGCACCGACTACTACACCCGCATCGAGCAGGGCCGGATGCCCGCCTCCACCCCCGTGCTGGAGGCCCTCGCCCGGGCCCTGCGCCTCTCCCCCGACCAACGGGCCTATCTGCTCGGCCTGGCCGGACGGCCGCCGGCCGAACCCCCGGCCCGCGCCACGGCGGAGGTCACCGAGCACAACCGCCGACTGCTCGCCCAGCTCGCCACCGGACCGGCCGTCGTCCTCACCCGCACCATGGACGTGCTCGCCTGGAACCCGCCGGCCGCCGCACTGCTCACCGACTTCGGCCGCCACCCCGCCCGGGACCGCAACTACGTGTGGCTGCTCTTCAACGACCCCGTGCTGCGGTCCCGCTACCGCGACTGGGCGGACGGCGCCCGCGCCTGCGTGGCCCATCTGCGGATGCACACGGCCCGCCGCCCGGACGACCCGCGGCTGCACCGCCTGCTCGCGCGGATGGCCGACCACGTCGACTTCCAGCGCTGGTGGCAGGCCCGCGAGGTCGCCGTCCACGCTTCCGGGAACAAGCGGTTCCGGCACCCGCTGGTCGGTGACCTCACCCTGGACTGGGACACCCTGACCAGTGCCACGGCGCCGGACCAGCACATCGTGGTGTGGACCGCCGAGCCCGGCAGCGCCTCCGAACACCGGCTGCACACCCTCGCCGCGCGCACCGGCGCCACCGCTCCCCCGGGCCCGACGGCCGGTCCGAGCACCGGCCCGGTCACCGGCCCAGCCACCGGACCGGTCACCGACACGCGCCACGGCGCACCCGAACCGGCCTGAGGCACCCCTGCACGCCGACCGCCGCCGCCCCGGCCGGAGTGCCCGGCCGGGGCGGCGGCGACTGCCCGGTCAGCCCTGGGGGCAGTGCTTCCACGCGAAGTGGTAGACGGTGTTGATGCTGCCGTCGGTGGAGTCCATCGTCATGAAGCTGGTGGTCCTGGTCGTGTCCGAGCTGCCGGCGGCCACCCGGAGTTCGGTGTTGATGTTGAAGTTGCGCAGTTCGCCGCACGGCGCCCAGACCAGGGCCTCGACCGCGACGGTGTCGGTCGCCTGCCAGCTGTCGTCGAGCGCGCCGGTGAAGCTGTGGCTGGAGTAGGTGGTCTGCGGCGAGCCCTGGAAGTAGTAGTTGGCGCGCTGGACGGCGGTCGCGCCCTTCTCCAGGTGGGCGAAGCCCCGGTAGTCGGCGGCGGCGACGGCGTACGTGAAGCCCTGCGGGACGTGCACGTTCAGGTTGAGCTGACAGTTCTTGCGGAAGTCCGTCGGCTTGGAGCCGAGGCCGACCTGGGCCACGTAGTTGCTGTAGGTGACGGTGAACGCGGTGTTGTCCGGGGACACGGCGACCGCTGCCGTCCCGGCCGGGCAGCCGGAACCGTTCACGGTGGCGACGGAGATGACGATCTTGTCCGGCGGCGGGGTGTCCCACCCGGTGGCGAAGGCGGTGCCGGCGGTGCCGACCGTGCCGACGAGGGCTGTGCCGAGCAACGCCGCGGCGGCGGTGCCGGCGGCCAGGGTGCGAACGGACATGGGCGCTTCCTCCCTCTCGCCCGTCGGCTCCGGGCCGCGCACCCCCACGTGCGGGACCACCGACGAGCTTGACACGTCCATGCCATCACGCCCTGCCGGCCCAGTACAGCGGCGCGGCGGGGCGCACACCGGGGCGCCCTGGCGGACGTCTCCGACCCGGCGCGCGCGGTACGCCCCGGAGCACGCGCCGCCCGCACGCCCGCCGGACCGGCCCTTCGACCCGCCGACCCGCCGGCGCGGGGCCACGGGGGCGCCGTCACGCTCCGGCGTCGCCGCCGATCGACAGGACCTCCGCGCTCGTCCGACCGCCCGGAGCGTCGTACTCGACGGTCTCGCCGACCCTGCGGCCGAGCAGGACCTGGCCGAGCGGACTGTCGTCCGTCACCAGCTCCGGGTCCAGCTCCTCGGCCAGTTCGCCGATCCGGACGGTCAACTCGGCGGCGTCCGCGAAGCGGAGGGTGACCGTGCTGCCGATGCCGACCGTCTCGGTGCTCGGCGCGCCCGCGACCGCCGCCTCGCGCAGTCGGCCCTCGATCACGGTGATCCGGTCGTCCAACCGGTCGAGGATGTCGGCCCGTTGCAGTTCGTCGGCCTGGTCGGCCCGGTCGCCGACCTCCTCGCCGCCCCGCAGCGTGGCGGCGACGGCGTCGCGTTCCGTGCGCAAGTCGGCCAGGTCCCGCTCCAGCGCGGTACGGCCGGCGTCGCTGATGGGTTCGGGTGCACCGGTCATTCCGGCCTCCCTGGTCGAGCCGCCCGTTCGGACGGCGCAGGCTGATTCCGGCAATCCGAACATAACAGGACTCCTCGGTGCCCGGCTCGGCGACAAGGTCGCCCCTGATCGGTAACGACTTGCCCGTCCGCCTTCCCGCGCCCGTCGGATGATCGGTAGAACAGCCGTACCACCACCTCCGAGGCAGGGAACCAGCCAGGATGAGCACCAACGGCCCCACCGGGTACGGCCAGAACGAGAATCCGTACGACGCGTCCAACCCCTACGGACAGCAGAACCCCTACGGCCAGCAGCCGCCCTACGGACAGCAGCCCCCGTCCGGCCAGCAGGCTCCGTACGACCAGCAGGCGTACAAGCAGGAGGCCCCGTACGGGCAGCCCGGCTACGGCGTTCCCCCGCAGCAGCCCTACGGCCAGCAGCCGCAGGCCGGCCTGCCGCACTGGCTCGGCCAGCCCGGCGGGTACGGCGGCGCCCCGGTGCCCGGGTCCCGTCAGCTCGCGCCGATCGGGGAGCGGCTGGTCGCCCGGCTGATCGACGTCGCCGTGCTCCTCGTCCCGACCCTGCTGGTCTTCGCCGTCCTCGGCGCCTCGATCCTCTACTACCTCGTGGCGGGCCTGCTCTCCTTCGGCTACGAGGCGGCGATGCTGCTCACCCAGGGTGGCCAGACGGTCGGCAAAAAGGTGATGAAGCTGCGGGTCGTGGACCTCGGTCACGGCGGGAGGCCCGCCGAGAACTCGCTGCTGGTCCGCGCGGCCGTGTACACGCTGCCCAACGCGGTCTACTGCATCGGCTCCCTCTTCGCGCTCGTCAACGTCCTGTGGCCGCTGTGGGACAAGCCGCTCCAGCAGGCCCTGCACGACAAGGCGGCGAAGACCGTGGTGGTCAAGGAGTCCTGAGCCGCGGCCTCCCGCGAACGCCCCCGACCGGACGTCGGGCCCGGCGCCGGTGCCGCTCCTCGGCCCGTCGCCCGGCCGGCGTCCGGTCGGGGTGCCGAGCCCGTACCCCGCGCCCCGGACCCCGCACCGGCACTCGCCCCGGCAGCCGCACCGGCAGCCGGCGGGAAGCCCGTTGAGCCCCGGGAGAGGTGACGCGACGTCGGATCGGCGGGCCCGGCGGCGGCCCGTGGACACGATTCGGGCCGGAACGTCAACATTTACATTCCCTGCGCGTCCTCGCATAGTGGCAGGCCGAACCCGAGAGGAGCGCTGCCTTGCCGCAGGTCGAGGACAACGTGGTACACCAAGTGGAGCTGGAGCGGGCGGAGGTGGCCGCCGTCGTCGCGCTGTTCGACGAGCGGCTCGCCGACACCCGGGCCCGGCTCGTCGGGACACTCGCCGAACAGGCGGACGGCGCCACCGAGGCGTACGAGAGGGACCTGGCCGCCGAACAGCTGGCCCGGGAGGTGCGGCGGCTCGAAGGGGCCGAGGGCGGCCTGGTGTTCGGCCGGATCGACCTGGTCGACGGCACGGCGCTGCGGATCGGCCGGCTGAGCCTCCAGCGCGACGAGGACGAACTGCCCGCGCTGGTCGACTGGCGGGCCGACGCCGCCCGCGCGTTCTACGAGGCGACGCCCGTGCACCCGATGGGCCTGCGCCGGCGCCGCCACCTGCGGCTGACGGAGCGCACCGTGGTCGGGGTGAGCGACGAACTGCTCGACGGCTCCGAGCCCACCGCGGAGGACGTGGTCGGCGACGGCCCGCTCGCGGCCGCGCTCCAGGCCCGCCGCACCGGTCGGATGGGCACCGCGGTGGCCACCCTCCAGACCGAGCAGGACGCGATCGTGCGCTCCCAGCACCGCGGCGTCACCGTGGTCCAGGGCGGTCCCGGCACCGGCAAGACGGTGGTCGCGCTGCACCGCGCCGCCTATGTGCTCTACGCCTTCCCGAAGGCCGCCGAGCGCGGCGTGCTGGTACTGGGACCCAACGCCCGCTTCCTGGACTACATTTCGCAGGTGCTGCCCTCGCTCGGCGAGAGCGAGGTCGTCCTCGCGACCTGCGCCGAACTGGCCGCACCGGGCTGGGGGAACGGAGCGGACCAGGGGAACGGGACGGACGGGGCGGCGCCCGGTACCGCCGTCGAGCGGCCGGAGGCGGCCAGACTCAAGGGCGACGGGGCGCTCGTCGCGGCGCTGGCGGCGACGGTGAGCGAACGGCAGGCACCCGGCGGGGAGTTCGCCGTGCGGGTCGGACAGGACGACGTCCGTCTGGGCGAGGCGGAGGTCGCCCTGACTCGTGACGCCGCACTGATGGGCGGTCTCCCGCACCACCGGGCCCGCGGGCTGTTCAAGGAGATGCTGGTCGACGCGGTGACCAGGGACCTGGCCCGCGAGGCGGCCGAGACGCTGGAGCGGATCGACGCCGAGGTGGCCGAGCTGACCGGCCTCGACCTCGACCGGGCCACGGCGGCGGACCTGCGCAACCTGGGCATCGAGGCCGATCCGGCGGCCGGCGGCGCGGAGTTCGACGCCGACGCGATGCGGGCCGCCCTGCTCGACGACGACCTGGTCGAGCGCACGGTCGAGGAGCTGTGGCCGCACCTCACGCCCGGCGAGGTGGTGGACGCCCTGCTCGGGGACCTCGGGACGCTGGCCGCGCGCCTGCCGGGGTTCACCGCCGAGGAGCACCGCATCCTGCTGCGGACCCCGGGCGCGCCGTGGACCGACGCGGACCTGCCGCTGCTGGACGAGGCGGCCGCCCTGCTGGACGGCCCGCCGGCGCGGACCTTCGGCCATGTGGTGGTGGACGAGGCGCAGGAGTTCACCGCGCTCCAGTGGCGGACGGTGCTGCGCCGCTGCCCGGCCCGGTCGATGACCTTGGTCGGTGACTTCGCCCAGGCCGGCCCGGCCACCACCGCGCGCGGCTGGCACGAGGCGCTGGACCCGCACCTCGGGGGCCGGTTCGACCTGCGCACCCTGACCGTCAGCTACCGGACCACCGAGGAGATCCTCGCCACCACCCGCGAGCTGCTGGCCCGGATCGCGCCGGACCAGGCCCCGATCGGCTCGATCCGGCACGGCGAGGAGCCCCGCAGCCGCGACACCTCGCCCGCCGGGCTGATGGACACCCTGCTCGCCGAACTGCGCGAGCAGTCGGCCGCCCACCCCGGCGAACTCATCGGCGTGGTCTGCCCGGACGGCTCGGTGGACGCGCTGACGGCGGCGGGCGCGGACCGGTACGCCCGGCTGGTCCCGGCCTCCGAGGCGCGCGGCCTGGAGTTCGACGCGGCCGTCGTGCTCGATCCCGACGCGATCGCCTCGGCCCGGCCGGGCGGCGACCGCGACCTGTACGTCGCGCTCACCCGGGCCACCAAGCGCCTGTGCACGATCGTGGTGCGGAAGGACTGACCCCGGGGGGCACGGGGACCGGGTGCTGCTCCTGCGGGGGGAGCACCCGGTCCCCGTCCCGGCTCAGGCGCGGTAGGCGAGCAGCCCCGTCATCCCCGCCTCGCCGTGGTAGGCGTTGTGACAGTGCGTCATCCACTGCCCCGGGTTGTCCGCCTCGAAGTCGCAGACCACCGTCCGCCCGGGCAGCACGATCACGGTGTCCTTGCGCGGGCCGTCGTCACCCACCTGGAAGGTGTGGCCGTGCAGGTGCATGGGGTGCCACATGTCGGTCCGGTTGACGAACTCCAGCCGTACCCGCTCACCGCTGCCGACGAGGAACGGGCGCGCGGCCGGGTCGGCCATGTCGAAGGGGCGCCCGTTCAACGCCCAGTCGTACTCGGCCATCCCGCCGGTCAGTTCGATCCGATGGGTGCGGTCGGGCGTCCGCTTCGGCAGCCCGGCCTCCTCCGCCGCCCGCAGATCGGTGGCGGCGAGGATCCGGCCGTTCAGCTCGGCGGGGCGGAACGCGGCGGCCGGCGCCTGGCCCGCGCCGGTACGGACCAGGGCACGTCCGGCGGCGTCCTTCCCCTCGGCGAGCGCGGTCAGCGGGAAGACGCCGTCCTGGAGGGTGACCAGGACGTCGTAGCGCTCGCCCATCCCGACCAGCAGGGCGTCCACCTCCTCGTGGCGGACCGGGTAGCCGTCGGTGTGGGTCACGGTCAGCCGGTGGCCGCCCAGCGCGAGGCGGTAGGCGGTGTCGGCACCCGCGTTGACGATCCGCAGCCGCACCCGCCGGCCCGGCGCCGACCGGTACACCTCGGGGTCGGCGGCGATCCGGCCGTTCACCAGGTGGTGCGGGTGACGGACGTCCCCGGCGTCGCCGCCGAGCAGCGCGCTGGTGGCGCCCATGAGCATGAAGGAGCCGGCGCCACCGTTGCTGCCGCCACTATTGCCGCCGCCGGACATGCTGTGGCCGCCCATGTTGTGGCCGCCGGAGCCGCCCCCGCCGCCCATCCCCTTGCGGAGCTCCGCGAAGGCCTGGTCGGGCGTGCCGGTGACGCCGTCCAGCCAGTCGTCCAGCACCACCACCCACTCCTCGTCGTACCCGAGCGGCTCCCTCGGGTCCTCGACGATCAGCGGCGCGTACAGGCCCCGGTCGAGCTGGACCCCGATGTGCGGATGGAACCAGTAGGTGCCCGGTCGGTCGGTGACGAAGCGGTAGGTGAAGCTGCCGCCCGGCGCGACCGGCCGCATGGTGACCGGGGGCACGCCGTCCATGTCGTTGCGCAGCGCCAGACCGTGCCAGTGGAGGGAGGTCGGGTCGGGCAGGTGGTTGTTGAGCGTGGCGACCAGGGTGTCCCCGGCCGTGGTGCGGACCGGGGTGCCCGGCAGGGCCCCGAAGGTCCAGGTCCGGGCGGTGGTCCCGCCGCCCAGGTCGACGGTGTCGGCCGTCGCGGTGACGGTCACGGGACGCTCCCGGCCGGTGCCACCGCGGGCGGCCTCCGCCAGGGCGACGGGGCTGCCGGAGGGGTCGACGAGCGGCGGTGCCGCGGGGCTGTCCGCACAGGCCGCGAGCAGGCCGGCGCCGGCGGCACCGAGGCCCGCGAGCAGGAGGGAACGACGGTTGACGGTGAACTCGGGCATCGAGGGCATCGAGGTCTCTCGGGTGTGTGCGCGTGGTGGCACGGTTGTCGCCCGTGCCGGTGGACGGGGCCGCTCGGCGGCGGGGGGCGGGAGTTCCGGCTCCCGGCCGCCGAAGGGCGCCTATTTGCGCGCGACGGAGAGGACGTCGAGGTCGGGGGGTGGTGCGCCCGGCCAGGGCAGGCCGGGGTGGGCGACCGCCGGGCGCGGCGCCGGGTCGGGGTGTCCGGGTGCGGCGAGGGCGGCGGCGGGCGGGGCGGCGAGGGCCGCTCCGCGCGCGGGCACGGTCGAGGAGCAGACCCGGTGTTCGGCGCAGGCCCGGACGGGGTCGCTGACGACGGGCGCCGTGGTGCTCCCGGCGGGAGCGGGGTGTGCCGCCGTGCCGTGCGCCATGACGGCAGGGGCGTGCGCCATGACGGCAGAAGCGTGCGAGGCCGGCATCACGCCCGCCGGCAGGGTGTGGTGGCCGATCAGCCCGAGGGCCGTCAGCAGGAGCACCACGACGGCCGCCCCCGTCCACCGCCGGTGGTTCCGGTACGGACGCCCGGCCGCCCCGGTACGGGCGGCGGGCCCGTGGGGGGAGGCTTCGGCGTCCGGGCGGCACATGGCGGTCACCATACCCCACCCCGGTATATGCACGCCGTAAGACCGCCGGACCCGCCGTGCCGGTCAGGCCCGCCCTTCGCCCTCCCCGGCGCCCTCCCCGGCCGCGCTCTCCGCCAACCAGGTCACCACGGGCGGACGGACCGCAGCGCACAGCGGCAGCCCCTTGACGTCCGTCAGCCCGAGCCGGGCGACCAGCCGCCCGGCGGCCACCGCCTCGGCGAGGACCCGCCCGTCCACCCCGTCGAACATCAGCTTCGCCCGCCGGAACATGGTGAACCCGCCGTCCGGGCCGACGTTCCCCCACACCAGGTAGACGAAGCGCTGCCCGGGCCGCCCCTGGACATAGGGGCCCTTGAGGTCGATGCCCTCGCCCAGCGGACTCGCCGTGCACTCCAGCGTCCAGGCGGCCGAGGCCGCGTCACCGGGGTGGAGGTCCAGCAACTCGCCCGGCCGCTCCCGCCGCTGGACGGCCACATGGACGTCCAGGAGATCGGGAGAGTCCGGCCCGCCGGGGCAGGAACGGCCGGGAAGGTCGACGGCTTCGATTCGGATCTGCACGGGGCCAGTCTCCCCGGCCCGTCCGCCCCGGCGCACCCCCGCCGCACCCTCCGCCGGGGCCGCCCGGGGTCAGAGTTCCCAGAGCCCCTTGCCGAGGGTGACCAGCCCGCCGGCCAGGGCCAGGCTCAGCACCACGAGCCGGGCGGGGCGTTCCGACACGCGGGCCGACAGGACCTGGCCGACGCCGGCGCCCAGGACGATGCCGGCCGCTGTCGTCGACCAGGCGGGGGCGGCCAGGTGCGGGACTCCCTTGGCGGCGATCGAGAAGACGTTGACGACCACTCCGTAGATCTGGGCGTTGGGGACGAACTCGCGGGCGGTCCAGCCCGTGTTGACCGCGTAGAGCGACACGGCCGGGCCGCCGACACCGGCGGCGGAGTTCATGAACCCGCTCGCCGCGCCCGCCGCCACCGCACCCCGGACGCCGCGCAGCGAGGAGGCCCGGACACCCCGGATCACCAGCAGGGCCGCCGCGGTGACCAGCAGTCCGATACCGATCAGCAGGGTCGGTGGCGGCACCCGGTCCGCGACCAGGGCGCCGATCGGGACGGTGCAGGCGGCCGCGGCCATCAAGGGCAGCATCCGGCCGAGCCGGACCTGCCGCCAGCTGCCGGCCAGGCCGATGGCGCTGATGACGCAGGCCGCGCAGTTGGACAGCGTCACGCCGTCACCCGGCCCCAGCAGCAGAACCAGTGCCGGTCCGCAGACGAGCGCGAAGCCCATGCCCGCGAGTCGCTGTACGGACGACCCCACCAGTACCAGTAGCCCCAGCAGTGTCGCGGCACCCCAGCCGTCCGTCATGTGTCCCCCTTCGCGCAGGCCAGGTGAGCCAGCCAACCGCACGTCCGGCCGGCGTCGTGCACCGGGTTCACCGTGGGACCCCCACGAACTACTACAGAGCTGTAGAGTCAAAGCGACGACCCGCGCCGCAGCCAGCAGGGGGAGACATGGCAGACCGTCCGCACCCGGACCCTCACAGCCGCTCGGCCGACGGAGCCGGGTGGCAGCCGCCGGAGCACGAGGTCGAGCCGGCGTACCAGCCGGTCCAGATCAACCGGACGGACGGCAGTTGGGCGGTGGGCCGGATCAACGGCTGGTGGCGGCCGTCGGCCGGCGGGCGGGCCTG
Source organism: Streptomyces sp. XY431 (assembly GCF_001279805.1). Classification (NCBI taxonomy): domain Bacteria; kingdom Bacillati; phylum Actinomycetota; class Actinomycetes; order Kitasatosporales; family Streptomycetaceae; genus Streptomyces; species Streptomyces sp. XY431. The sequence goes on along the minus strand of NZ_LGDO01000013.1, from coordinate 76,895 downwards.
GTGCCGGGTCCGGGCGCTGGGCCGCGGCGAGGCCCCGACCTGGGTGCCCTTCGACCCCGAGCGCCTGCTGCTGCTCCCGGCTTGCGGCACCTGAACCGGCGACCGGCCGCCAGTCCGCTCAGGCCTGTGGGCCGGACGGCGATCGGCCGGATCCACCCCCCTACTCCCACCCCGGTGATCTTGCTGTGCCCATAACATGATCCGCACAACCGATCACCAATTGACAGGCGGGGACAGGGACATGACCGTAAAGGTCGCAGTCATCCACTACAGCGCCACAGGTACCGTGCACGCGCTCGCGCAGGCGGTCGTCGAAGGAGCGGCCTCGACCGGGGCCGAGGTCCGGCTGCGGCGTGTCGCCGAACTGGCGCCCGACAAGGCGATAGACAGCAATCCGCGGTGGCGGCAGCACGCCGACGCCACCGCGTCCCTGGAAGAGGCCACCCTGGACGACCTGGCGTGGGCGGACGCCTACGCGTTCGGCACACCCTCGCGCTTCGGCGCGCCGGCGGCGCAGCTCAAGCAGTTCATCGACCAGGCCAGCGGGCTCTGGCAGGAAGGGCTGCTGGCGGACAAGCCAGTGACGGTCTTCACCGCCGCGTACAACCGGCACGGCGGCACCGAGGCCACCATCCTGTCGCTGTCCAACGTCTTCTACCACTGGGGCGCACTGATCGTCCCGCCCGGCTACACCGACCCGGTCGTGTTCGCGGCCGGCGGCAACCCGTACGGCACCTCCTCGACCGGCGACTCCGAGGACGGTCCCGACCTCTCCACCCTGGCGGCGGCCCGCTACCAGGGTGAGCGCCTGGCCCGCACCACGCTCCGCCTCCACGCGGGCACCCAGGCCCTCGCCTCCCCCGACGCCCCCGACGGCGCCGGCAGCGAACTCCCCGCCCACAGCGGCTGACCGACCGGCGGAGATCCTCGAACGGGGCCGCCGCCGCCGGGCGGCGGCCCCCGGGAGTCGTCAGGAAGGGTTCCGGCGGGGCCGCGGAGGGCGGGGGCGGGCGCCGTGGAACGCGGTGGTGAGGTGGTGGCGCCCGAGGGCGGGGATGCCGGTGGTGGCGACGGCGGCCCAGGTGGTGCGGCCGGCCGGGGCGAGGGCGTCCGGGGAGAGCCGCCAGCCCGGCGGGAGGGGGGTGCCGGCGCGGAGGGCGGCGAGCAGGGGTTCGACCCGGGCGGCCGGGCGCCAGTAGGGGTCGGTCGGGTCGGCCGGGCGCCAGTAGGAGCCGGCCAGGTCGGGGGGCGTGCCGAAGCGGCTCAGGACGAAGGCGGCCAGGAGCGGTACCAGGCCGGCGAGCAGGAGGGCGGGGCCGGCGCCCGTCCCGGCGGCCGCGGCGCCCCGGGCGGTGCCGACCGCGAGGAGGATCAGCAGCGGGACGGCCAGCCGGGTCGGCAGCAGCAGTGGACGGCCCCGATCGGCGCGGGTGGTGCCGCCGACGATCAGGCCCCGGCCGCGCAGGTCCTCCTCCAGTCGGCAGGCCGCCGCGCTGGTACCGAAGGCCGAACGCGGGGCGCCGAGCCACCCGGTGCCGGACGGGCCCAGCGCGGCGAGCAGCACGGCCTCCACCTCGTTGCGCGGGCGGGGACGGACCACCCGGACCGTCCCGTGCCGGTCGATCTCCACCCTCGCGTCCAGGAGCATCCGGGCCAGCGCCGTCTCCGCGACCCGCCAGACCCCGCCGGCCAGCAGGGCGAGCTCGTGGAGCGTCAGTTCCTCACCGTTCGAAGGCTCTCGGCCCGCCGTCCGGTCCTGCGGTCCGCCCACGGCCACCACCCCGCCCCGTCCACCGGCGCACCCCTCGGCGCCGCCGCCCGCAAGAGTATCCGGGCCCCGTTCCGCATCGGCGGGCGGCGGCAGGGGTACACGGACCGTTCGGGGGTGGAGCCCTTTCCGCCCTTCCGGTCCTCCCGGGCCGCCCGACGACGTACGGAGCCCGCGTGCAGGCAGCACCCATCGATCCGAGCATCCCCGACGCCTTCCTCACCCCCGTCGGACAGGTCTTCCGCCGCAGCCACCTCGGGCCGCCGCCCGAACTCGACGCCGACGCCTGGACCCTGAGCGTCGAGGGTCTGGTGGACCGGCCGCTGCGGCTGGACCTCGCGGCCCTGCGCGGACTGCCGCGCACGGACCTCACCGCCTTCCACGAGTGCTTCGGCAACCCCTCCCGCCCCGAAGAGCCGACCCGTGCCGTCGCCAACCTGGCCTGGTCCGGGGTACCGCTGTCGGCCGTGCTGGACCTGGCGGGTGTGCGCCCGCAGGCCCGCCACCTCTGGCTGGAGGGCGCCGACCGGGGCGCGTTCGCGGGCGAGCAGGGCGTGGCCTACCTCAAGGACCTGCCACTGGACCTGGCCCGCGCCGAGGTACTGCTCGCCGACACCGTGAACGGCGCGCCGCTGCCGAGGGAGCACGGGTTCCCGGTGCGCGCGGTGGTGCCCCGGTTCTTCGGCACCAACTCGGTCAAGTGGCTGACCCGCGTCGTCCTGGCCGACCACCGGCCCGAGCACCTCTTCACCACCCGGCTGTACACCCGGGTCCCGCGTGGCGGCGGCGCCGCTCGGCCGGTGCGGGAGGTCGAGGTCAACAGCAGGCTGGTCGGGGCGCGCGACGGGGACGCCGTCCCGGCCGGGCCGTTCCAGGTGACCGGCCGGGCCTGGGGCTTCGACCCGGTCGTCGCGGTGGAGGTCTCCGTCGACGACGGCGGCTGGCGGCCGGCCCGGCTGGAGTCGCGCGGCCCGCAGCCCGTCTGGCAGCGGTTCACCCTGCCGTGCGCGCTCGCCCCGGGCCGGCATCTGATCCGCTGCCGCGCCACCGACGCCCGGGGCCGCGTCCAGCCGCCCGACGGCGCGCGGAACGCCGTCCACGGGATCGAGGTGGTGGCCCGCTGAATCCCCGCACCGGGACGTGCCGCCGGCCCACCGGTCGCCACGACTGCGGCCGCGGTGCATAGGGTCGGGGAGAGATCCGACGGATCCGGTCGAGCAGCTGCCCGGCCGGACGGGCAGAGCTGAGGAGCGGTGACAGTGACGATGCGGGACTATCCGCTGGTGGGCGGGCCGGTCGAGATACGGGGCGCGCTGGATCTGGAGGCGACACCCGCGGGAGTGATGCCGCGCCGGCTGCCGGCCTGGACCAAGGAGCAGTACCAGGATCCCTCGGTCTTCGGGGGGACGGTGATGCCTTCGGGAGTGCGGTTGGTGTTCCGTACCGACGCACGGGTGCTCGAGTTCGAGTTGCTCACCTCCACCGGGCAGCTCGACGGTGACCCGGAGCCCCGGCCGACCGGGATGCTGGACCTGAGGGTGGACGGTGCCCTTGCCGGGCGACAGCGGGCACCCCTGGGCCATGTGGTGCGGATGGCGGGCCCGGGAGCCCCGCAGCGGGTGGTCCCGGGCAAGCCGGCAACAGCGCGTTTCGACGGGCTGCCGGCCGGGATGAAGAACGTCGAGCTGTGGCTGCCGCCGCAGACTCCCACCGAACTGGTGGCACTCCGCGCCGACGGTGAGGTCCTGGCGCCCCTGCCCGACGGCCGGCCCCGGTGGGTGCACCACGGAAGCTCCATCAGCCACTGCCTCGAAGCCGACGGCCCCACCGGCACCTGGCCGGTGGTGGCGGCGTCGCTCGGCGGCGCGGAGGTGACCAATCTCAGCCAGCCGGGCAACGACATGCTGGACCCCTACGTCGCCCGGACGATCCGCGACCTGCCCGCCGACCTGATCAGCCTGGAGACGGGCGTCAACATCGTGGCCCGGGCCACCTTCCGGCTGCGCACCTTCGGCCCGGCGGTGCACGGATTCCTGGACACGATCCGGGACGGGCACCCGGACACTCCGCTGCTGGTGGTCTCACCGGTGAGCTGCCCGGCCCTCGACGGATGCCCGGGCCCGACCGGGGTGGGCCCGGACGGGAGGATCACGGCGCTCGGGGACCCTGCTGAGGTGGCCCTCGGGGCGCTGTCGCTCCAGGTGGTCCGGGACGAGCTGGCGAGGATCGTGGCGGCCCGGCGGGCCCGCGACCCCCACCTGCACTACCTCGACGGACGCGAACTGCTCGGCCCCGCCGAGGTGGACGACCTTCCCGACGGGCTGCACCCGTCCGCGGCCGCGTACCGCCGGATGGGAGAACGCTTCGCCGACCACGCCTTCGCCGACGGGGGCCCGTTCCGCAGCTGACCGAAGACGCGGGCGACCGACCGGCTAGCGTCCTTCGAGCCTCCGCAGGACGCCGTCGAGGCTCCGGCGGGTGATCTGCGTATCGGGGTGGTCGGGTCCCAGCCGCTCGGTCTCGACGGCGAGGACAGCCTCCAGCTCGGCCCGGGCCCGCGTCAACTCGCCCTGGTCGCGCAGGACCAGGGCGAGCGTGTAGCGGGTGAGGAGGGTGCTGGGGTGGGTGTCGCCCAGCCGCTCCCGTTCGACGGCGAGGACCGTCTCGAACTCCGCCCGGGCCCGGTCCAGTTCCCCTTGGTCGTGCAGCAGTCGTGCGAGCTCGTGGCGGGTGACGAGCAGATGGGGGTGGTGGTCCGCGATCTGCTCCCGCCAGGCCGCCATGACGGCTTCGAACTCGGCCCGGGCCATCGCCAGTTCGCCCTGCTCGTGCAGGGTCCGCGCGAGTTCGTGCCGGGTGACGAGAGTACTGGGGTGGGTGTCACCGACCCGGTCGCGCTCGACGGCGAGCGCCGCCTCCAACTCCGCGCGCGCCCGGTCCAGCTCACCCTGGTCGCGCAGCACGCAGGCGAGTTCGTGCCGGGTGACGAGGGTGCTCGGGTCGGTTTCTCCCAGCTCGTCCCTCCGGATCGCCAACACGGCCTCGAACTCCGCTCGGGCCGAGTCCAGTTCCCCCTGGTCCCGGAGGAGGGAGGCCAGCTCGTGACGGGTGTTGAGGGTCGCGGCGTGCGTGTCGCCGCCCAGAGCTCGCCTGGCCTCCAGAACCGCCTCGAACTCCTTCCGGGCGAGGGACAGTTCCCCCGACTCGCGGAGGACCAGGGCGAGGTTGTGCCGAGTGATGAAGGTGTAGGGATGAGCGGGTCCGACATGGTCGCACTCGGCGGCGCGCACGGCTTCGAGCACCGCCCGGGCCTGGGCGTGGAGACCGTCGGTCAGCAGCTGACGGCCAGCCACGTTCACGGCCAGCGTGAGGTCCAGGAGGGCCGGTTCGTCGAGGCCGGCGAGGTCGGCCTGCTCGAAGGCGTCCAGGATGTGCGGGGCGAGCGACCGCAGGGCGGCCGCGACCTCGGAGTCCATCCCGTCCCCGAGCTCGTCGGCGCTCGCCGTCGCGGTCACGATTCCGGTGGCGACGGCCACCGTCCCGGGCGTGCGCGAGGCATCCCGGACCAGGGGGTGCATGCGCAGGACGGCGGGGATACCGGGCACGGGATCGAACAGCTCGACCAGACCCAGCGCCGCGAGGGCCGTGAGGTGCTGCCAGATCGCCGGGCCGTCGAGGGCAGCGAGCGGGCCGGACTCGGTGAGGCGGTCGGGGGTGAGGAGGTAGGTGTAGGGGAGGTCGGCGTCGGCGAAGGCGGCGAGGAGCTCGAGCAGGGCACGGGCGTGGCCGTGGCCGCGCTGTTCGAGCAGGGCGACGGACATCGTCCAGGTCCGGCCGAGGGCGTGGCCCGGGTCCAGCCGGTCCAGGCCGTCCTCCCAGGCCCGCAGGTAGCCGGTGTAGGTGGTCGGGGTGGCGGGGGCCCGGAACGGCGGCGGGGTCCGGTTCGCCTGGTCGAGGTAGGTGCCGGCCAGATACAGGGCGAGCGGGAGGCCGCCCAGTCGGGCCGCGAGCTCGTGCGCCTCGGCGGCGGTGCCGGCGCTCGCGGGGGCGTGGTCGCACAGGATCCGGGCGGCGGCGTCGAGCCGGCCGCCGGTCAGCGGCCGCAGCAGGTGGAGCCGGGCCACCTGGCCCCAGGTGGTCCGGGTGCTGTCGCGGGTGGTGACCAGGACGGCGCCGGGGCCGATGGCGGGCCGGATCCAGCCGGTGCCGGCGCTCAGCGCGCCGGGGCCGTCGAGCAGGGCGGGGTCGTCGGCGTTGTCGACGACCAGCAGCCACGGCGTGTCCAGGCGGGCCAGCCGGGACCAGAGCAGGTCGGCGGTGTCACCGCGTTCCAGCTCCTCCTGCGTCACGCCGGCCTGGCGGGCGACGGCGCGCAGGGCCGCCTCCAGGGCGGGGCCGTTGCGCGCCTCGACCCACCACACCCGGCAGCCGGCGGCGCTCCGGCGGGCGGCGATCTCCAGGGCGATGGCGGTCTTGCCGCATCCGCCCATGCCGCACAGGGCCAGCAGCCGCCCCTCGGCGCCCGGATCGGCGGCGAGTTCGGCCTCAAGGCGTTCCAGGGTCTCCTCGCGGCCGCGCAGCGGGCGGCCGGGGTCGCGCAGCCCCAGGGGCGGGGTGACGGTCACCGCCACGGCGGGCGGGGCGGCCGGGTCGGACATCCGCAGGGTGATGTCGGCCCGGCCGGCCTGGACGACGTTGCCGTGCACGGTGCCGCCGGTCAGCCGGTTGTCCACCCGGCTCTCCGCACCGTCGTAAGCGACTGCTCCGGCCGCCTGCTCCTGGTCCCCGCTCACTCACAACTCCCAAGCCCGCCACGTGCGTTCGTCGGCCTACATCCTGGCGCACCGGCGGCCCGCCGACCGGAGAACGGCGAGGTCCCCGCCAGGGCCCCCGGCCGAAACCCGTGATGGATCGTCAGCCCAGCAGCTGCGCACCCAGGACGGTCCCCGCCGGGGCGCCGGGGAGGACGTAGGCGACGGCGGAGGCGGTGTGGGTGAGGAAGGGGTTGAGGGCGTCGCGCTCGGCGAGGCGGCTCTGGACGCGGGTGAACTGGGCGGTGTCGCGCACGAAGGCGGCGAAGAGCAGCCCCCGGTCGTCCGGGGCGTCGTCGTAGCCGTAGCCGCGCCGGAGCATCCGGGCGCCGCCGTCGAGGCGGGGGCCGGTGAGCCGGACGTGGGCGGTGGCCGGGATGACGTAGGCGCCGTCCGGGTGCTTGGCGTAGAGGTCGGGCTCGTCGTGCTCGGCGGTGCCGGTCAGCGGGGCGCCGTCGGCGGCGCGGCGGCCCATCGCGGCCTCCTGCCGTTCCGCGGGGAGGGCGGCGAAGGCGGCGGTGTCCATCCGGATCCGCCGGTAGACCAGGAGGGTCGCGTTCTCGTGCGGGCCGGGCGGGCCCCAGACCCACTGCCGGGCGGCGTCCTCGTCCGGGTTGGCGGTGCCGTCCTTGAAGCCGAACAGGTTGCGCGGGGTGGCGCCCGGCCGGGTCGGGGGCAGGAAGCCGGACTGCGACCAGCGGGGCACGGCGCCGGCGGAGTGGGCGGCCGCACCGGCGAGTTCGGTGAGGACGGCGAGCGTCCAGGGGTCGGCGGCGGAGAGCTGGAGCAGCAGGTCGCCGCCGCCGCGCGCCGGGTCGAGGCGGTCGCCGGGGAAGGCCGGCGGCTCCGTCAGGCCGCCGGGGACGGCGAGGGCCAGCCTGGCGGCGAGGGCCGGGCCGAGGCCGACCAGTGAGGCGGTCCGGGGCGGGCCGTCGTCGCCCCGCAGTCGCGGGTCCGGCGGCGTGCCGGCCGCCGTGGCGGAGAGGAGGCGGGTCCAGTCGGCGAGCAGGGTGCGCAGGGACGCCCGGTCGGCGGCCCGGGAGTTCGGCGGCAGGTCGAAGGCGAGCAGCCGGGTCGCGGGGAGTTGAGGTCCCGTCAGTCCGGACTGGCGGTCTCCGTGGAAGGGGATCGCCGCCTCCACGGGCGGCGGGCCTGCCGGGGACCGGCCCGAGCCGGTGGACCCGCCGCCCGCGGAGCCGCCGTGGGCCAGTTCAGCGACAGCCGCGCCGAGACCGGTGGCCAGTACCGCGCCGGCCGCGAGCAGTGCCCGGCGCCGCCCGGGGCCGCTCGCGGCCGGACCGGCGGGCGGGTCCGACGGCAGCGCGTTCTCCGCCAGCGCATTCTCCGGTTCGGTGGGCATGCGCCCTATTGGAGACGATAGAACACGTCCTATGCAAATCACGTTTCGTGTTCGTCAGTTGACTCTTGCGGTGGTGGTGGCGGCGCTGGCCGCCGGGACGACCACCGGGTGCTCCTCCAGCGGTTCGGACTCCGGGGACGCCAAGCACCCGGCCGGGAACGTGGTCCGGGTGCCGGAGGACTTCCCCACCGTCCAGCGGGCCGTGGACGTCGCGCGCGACGGCGACACGGTGCTGATCGGCCCGGGCACCTACCGGGAGAGCGTGCGGGTCGCCAGGAGCAACCTGGTGCTGCGCGGGACCGACCGCTCCGCCGTGGTGCTCGACGGCGGCCTCAAGCTGGCCAACGGCATCACCGTCACCGGCCCGGGCTCGGTGGTGGAGAACCTCACCGTGCACCACTACCTGGCCAACGGCGTGCTGTTCACCGGTGTCACCGACGAGAAGCTGCAGCAGCGCGGCGCGGGCGGCTCGGCGTACGACCCGCTGGACACCGCCCGTTTCCCGCCCGTGCAGGGCTTCCGGGCGACCGGGGTGACGGCGTACAACAACGGCCTGTACGGCATCTACGCGTTCGACGCGCGCGGCGGTGTGATCGAGGACTCCTACGCCTCCGGGCACGCCGACTCCGGTATCTACGTCGGCCAGTGCAAGCCCTGCGACACCCTGGTGCGCGGCAACACGGTGGAGCGCAACGCGGTCGGGGTCGAGCTGACCAACGCCTCGGACGGCCTGTCGATCCTGGGCAACCGGGTGGCCGGGAACCGGGTGGGCGTCACGGTGAACTCCAACGACCTGGAGGCGCTGGCGCCGCAGCACGGCGCGGTGATCGCGGGCAACGTGGTCGTCGACAACAACGCCGCCGACACCCCGCAGCAGGCGGACGGGGGCTTCGGCATCGGGATCGGGATCGGCGGCGGGACGGCGAACCGGGTGGAGCGCAACCTCGTCCGGGGCAACCGCGCGGCCGGGGTGATCGTCACCGATCCGGCGGGCCATCCGGCGAGCGGCAACCGGGTCGAGGGCAACCAGGTGGACGGCAACGGCGCGGACCTGGTGCTCGCCTCGGTCGATCCCGGCAACTGCTTCACCGGCAACCGGCCCGGCACCCAGAGTCCGGACGGGCTGGAGGCTGCGGCGGCCTGCGGCGGCCAGGGACGCGGTCCGCTGGCCGCCGGGCGCCCGGCCCCGGTGCAGGCACCGCCGGGGGTGCCGTTCAGCCAGGTGGCGGCCCCGCCCGCGCAGCCGTCCTCGGTCGACCCGGCGGCACCGGGCCGCCCGGCGACCGGGCTGCCGGGACCGGTGGACCCGGCAGCGTACCCGCTGCCGACGGACGCCGGCTCGCTCCCGCCGCGCCCGGCGGGGTAACGGGGTCCGGTCAGCCGGTCAGCCGGTCAGCCAGGGGGCTTCGGGCAGTTTGGCGCCGCCGTCCTGCCCGGAGAACTCCACCGTGGTCGGCGTGCCCAGCCCGGGCATCCGCATGGTGACCCGCCGCAGGCCGCCGTCGCCGTCCACCCAGTAGGTCAGCGGCGAGCGCTCGCCGTCCGGGGCGGCGCCCTGGGCGCGCGGGCCGGCGAACCGGTCGTAGTCCCGGCCGTCGAGCCGCTCCCCGCCGAGCCGGCGGGCCCCGGACTGGGCGAGCAGCAGCGGGTTGTCGGGCCGGTCGGCGCCGAGCTGGACGACCAGTTGGAGCCCGGCGTCCAGCGGGTCGGCGGTGTAGGAGCGGGGGGACCAGCCCTGCCGGGGGACGCGTTCGGCCTGCTCCCAGGCCGGGCCGTCGACCCCGGCGGGTTCGGGGGCGAGCCCGAGGCCGCCGGCGTCCCACACCACCAGGCCGTGGTCGAGCGGGCCGCCGGCGCCGGTGACCTGGTAGCGGCCGACGCCCCGGCGGACGCGGTAGTCCACGACGCCCTCGACCCGGACGGTGACGTCGCCGCCCTCGGCGGCGGTCAGGGCGAGCGTGACGGGGCTGGCCTGGAACAGGTTGAGCCGCGACAGGGCCAGCCGGGAGGCCTCGTCGACGGTGACCGGGCGTTCCCCGGTCTCGGCGCCGACGGTCCGGTAGGCGACCACTCCGCCCACCGCGGCGGCGCCGGCCACCAGGGCGGCCAGGATCCTGAGCCGGACGGTGCGGCGGCGCGGGCCGGGTGCGGGGGCACCGCCCTTCCCGGACGCCTTCGCCTTCCCGGACGCCTTCGCCGTCGCGGGCCCCTTCGCCGTGGCGGGCCCCTTCGTCGTCGACGCCTGCTTCGCGGCGTCCGGGTTCCGGGCCGGGGTCGTCCGGGCCATGCGGGTTCCTTCTCTCGTCCGTCGGTCGGCCGGTCTGCCGGTGTCGGCCGGTCTGCCCGTCGGCCGGTCTGCTGGTGCGGGTGCGTGCGTGAGCGGGCGGATCCGAGGACCCGGAGGTCCTGGACCCGCCCGCTCGGCGACGGCCCGTCAGGGCCGCCGATCGGGCTGTACCGCTACTACTGGTGCCGCGCCCGGCGTCGGCGGGACAGCAGCAGGAGCGCCGCGCCGAGCAGCGTCAGCGTTCCCGCGCCGGCCAGCATCACCGGGATGCCCTCGCTCGCACCGGTGCTGGGCAGGTGCGATCCGGGGGCCGGCGGGGCGGGCTGCGGCGCGGCCGGGCCCGGCTGTGCCGGCGGCCAGGTCGCGGGCGGCGTCACCACCGTCGGCGCCGGGGTCGGCGTGTCCGTCGGGGTGGGCGTCGCCGTCGGGGTGGGCGTCGGGGTCGGGGTCGGGGTCGGAGTGGGCGTGGGTGTCGGGGTGGGCGTGGGCGTGGGCGTCGGGATCAGCTTGTTGACGGCCGTCACCGAGACGCCGTCGGTGAGGTTGTCGGCGGTCAGCTTCAGCGGGCCGAACACCGTCACCTCCGGCGCGGAGTAACCGTCCGGCGGGCTGGTCTCCTGCCAGTAGTACGTCCCGACCGTGCCGGCGCCCTGGCAGATGCCGTCGGCCCCGGTCGTGCACGGGTCGCCCACCGCCGTGTCGGGCTTGTCACCGGTGCTCTGCAGCCCGTCGGTGCCGTTGGTGTCCTTCCACAGCCGGAACTTCGCGCCCGCCAGCGGCTTGCCGTCCTGGTCGTGCTTGACCAGGCGCAGCGCGCCCTCCTGCTGCCGGAACCCGAAGTCGTAGGTGTGGTCGTTCTCGCCCGGTCCGCCGGTGGTCAGGGCCCGTTCGACGTACTGCCCGCCCGCCGGAACGACGCCCTTGGAGTCGATGAAGTGGTTGTCGCCGACGTCCGCGGTGGTGGGCACCCACTGGTACAGGGGGCCGTCCTTGGCGTAGTCGGCCGGGTTGTCGAGCTTGACGGTGTACTTGGTGCGCGGCTTGAGGCCGCCGGTGACGTTGGAGTCGTCGAAGTAGTACTCGCCGCGCGCGGTGGTCTTCGTGGTGCCGACGAGCTTCCCCGACTCGTCGTACAGGTTGACCGTCGCCCCCGGCACCGGGCGCTGGCCCGGCAGTTGGAGGCCGGAGCGCTCGGGGTCGTACCAGACCCGGTTGCCGATCTGGAGCGGGGCCTGGTCGCAGAGCACCTCGAGGTCGCCCATCGAGGCGCCCTTGCCGAACGGCGCCGCCGCCCCCGGCGGGTTGAGCCGCAGGCCGAACTTCGGGTCCTGCTCGCCGTTCCGCTTGAGGAAGGAGGTGCCGTAGCCGAAGGCGGTGTGGTTGGGGTCGAAGGCGGAGGTCGCGATGGTGTTCTCGACCTTGGAGAAGGCCATGCCGGCGAAGGCCGTGTTGCGGTGGCCGCCCCAGCTGGTGTCGAAGAAGCGGATTCCCCGGGGGGACAGCCCGCAGCCGTTGTTGGTGTCCATCACGTAGCTGCCGTTGACCGGGCAGGCCTTGTTGAGGTCACCGCCCGACATCACGACGGAGATGGAGCCCGGCGTGGGGCCGGCCGGGGCGCGGTCGCCGAAGCGGTCCCGGAAGGACAGCAGCATCGAGCCGTCGGTCTCGAAGGCGATCTCGCCCAACTCCGGTTCGGGGTTGGCGATGGTGCTGGCACCGCAGGGGTTGCCGTTCTGCGAGGTCGGATAGGTGTTGGTCCACGGGAACCAGCCCGCCCCGTCGCAGGGGCCGCCGCCGACGGTGCTCTCGCGCGGGTAGTCCAGCGGCTGCTTCAGCACCGCCGCCGCGAAGGCGCCGGTGCCGAGGTCGAAGGGCAGCACGACCGCGCGCAGGTCGGCGACCTTGCCGGTCGACTCGCCCGAGCAGACGCCGCCGAGGTAGCCGGTGCCGTCCTGGAGGCCGAGGCCGAACGGCCGCCAGTCCACGGCCGCCGGGCAACCGGGGTCGGGGATCGGGTAACTGGCCTTCGGTGCGGCCGCCGTGGGCCCGGTGGCGTCGTAGCGGTAGAGCTTGCGGTCGTTGAGATTGACGACGAAGAGGTCCTTGCCGTCGTCGGTGACCTTGATGCCGCCGAGGCTCTCCTTGCCCGGCACCGCCAGGAAGCCGTCGTCGGTGCCGCCGCCGTGGGCGGTCGCGCCGGCGTTCGGGACGGTGGTGAAGAGCTTCGTGGTCTTCGTGACCGGGTCGGTCACGTAGATCGCGCCCGCGCCGCCGGGGCCGTAGTCCGTGGTGCGCTTGGCGACGGCGGAGGAGAACAGCCGGCGGTCCGCCCGGTTCCAGGCGATGCCGAACAGGGTGCCGGTGTCGGCGTTGGTGGCGAGGTCGGTGGCGTTGACGTCCACGCCCTCCTGGCCGCGCGCGCTGTACGGGAAGGACAGCAGCGTGCGCTGCGTCCCGCCCTCGCGCGTGGTGGGCTGGCAGGCCGAGACCAGCGGGGCGTTCTTCTGGCAGTAGTCGCCGGGGCTCCACAGCCCGGTGGTGTAGGAGACGTTCCTGCCGCCCGAGAGGTCGACGAACTCCTCGTTGCTGCTCAGCTGGTTGGGCGCGCCGGTCAGGCCCTGCCGGGAGGCGAAGGCCGGGTAGAGCTTGCCGGGTTTCGGATTCACCACCTGGACGCGGTACTTGCCGCCGGTCGGCTTGGCCGCGGCCGGCGCCAGCGTCACCGTGCCGTCGGCCGCCGTGGTGCCCTCGATGCTCGCGCCGGCGTCGTCGGTGAGGGTCACCTTGACTCCGGCCAGCCCGGGTTCCAGTGCGGGCGTCCACACCCCGGTGGTGTCCACGGCCCGCACCACGCGGACCGTCACGGTGCCGTCGCCCGGCTGCGGGAAGGCCTCCGGCGCGGCCACCAGCGAGACCGCGCCGATGCCGACGGCCAGCGCCACCGCTCCGCCGACGGTCCGGCGGCCGGGCACTCCCTGCCGCCGTCGCTCCGGGCCGCGTACGGCGCCCGGTTCCTGTGCACGTGTCGTTCTCATCCCTGCTCTCATGGTGGAGTTGGGCCTGCCGCCCCGACCTCGGATGAGAGTCGTGTATGGCGGAAAGCCGCCGTTGGTAAGGGGATCTTAAAGGGGTCTTATGGAAGTTCGCAGGAGAACCAGGAACTTTGACGTTCCATCAGATGTTCTGCTGCATCCCTCCCGATGGGGCGTCGACCATGGCTTCCGGGAGCGCGCGCAGGCGTGCGAAGAGCCGCCGTCCGCGCCCCACGAGCGCCCGGCACAGGGTGCGGTCCGGACGAGAGGGGATCACCGATGCGGGACATCGTGCGGGAGTCGGCGGCGGCCGGACGCCTGGTGGTGTGGGAGGAGTCGGCGCGCGACGGCGCGCAGGCCAAGACCTTGATGCCGGGCGGCTTCCGGGTGCGGCTCGCCCGGGAGCACGGCGCGGTGTTCGGCGCGGACGGGCCGCGCCACGTGGTGTTCGCCGCCGGATTCCCCGCCGTCTGCGCCGAGGAGTTCGAGGCGGTGCGGCAGGTCGCCGTCGAGACCGAGGGGCAGGTTTCGGCCGCGGCCGTCTGCCGGGGCACCGAGGCCGACGTCCGGCAGGCGGTCGCCTCGGTGCGCGGCGTCGCGAACGCCCGGGTGCTGGCGGTCGTCCCGGCCTCCGAGGCGATGGCCCGGGTGATGACGCACCGGGGCGCCCGCGAGGCGCTCGCGCACGGCACCGACCTGGTGAAGACGGTGCGCGACCTGGACGAGGGCGTCGCGATCGACCTGTGCCTGGCCGACGCCTCCCGGGCCGACCACGGCCTGATGGCCGAAGCGGCGGGGGGGTTCACGGCCGCCGGGGCCGGCACGGTACTCCTCGCCGACACCGTCGGGTGCCAACTCCCCGGCGAGACAGCCGAGATGTTCGAGCGGGTGGCCGCCTCGGCCGGTCCCGGGGTGTTACTGGGCTCGCACCTGCACAACGACCTCGGCCTCGGGCTCGCCAACACCGTCCAGGCCGTGCGCAACGGCGCCCGGGTGGTGGCCAGTTCATGGCTCGGCCTGGCCGAGCGCTCCGGCCTGGTCGCCACCGAGCAGCTGCTGTTCCTGCTCGCCCACGACCCGGAGCGCGCGGCGGCCCTGCTCGGTGCCGACGGGCGCGCCGCCGAACTGTGGTGGCGGGCACCGGACCTCACCCGGCTGCCGCGTATCGCCGCCCTGGTCTCGGAGCAGACCGGGGTCCCGCTGACGGTCACCACCCCGGTGGTCGGCACCGGGGTCGCCACCATCTCCACCGGCACGCCGTTCGTCGACCCCCGACTGTTCCAGCCCTACGACCCGACGGCCCTGCTCGGGGTCGAACCCACCATCGTGCTCACCCAGTTGGCCAGCGCCCGGGTCGTCACGGCGGTCGCCGAGCGGCTCGGCCACCGGCTGGACGCCGCCGGGGCCCGCGCGGCCACGGCCTGGGTCAAGCGCAGGGCGTTCCGCACCGGGCGGGCCGTCGTCGACGACGAACTGTTCGCCGCCTACCTGGACGGCCTCGCCCGCACCACCACCACCACCACCGCCGCCGCCACCACCACCACCGAGGACACCCCGTGACGCCGACGCCCCCCGCCCGCCGACTGTCCGAGCTCGCGGCCGTCCGCGCCGCCCTGGCCCGGGGGCGGGCCGTGGTGCTGCCCAACCCCGCCCCGCTGACCTGCGTCGTCGCCGCCACCCGGCCCGACGCCGTCAACACCGCCAAGCAGCGCCCGGCGGAGCAGGCCGTCGCGCTCTGGGCCCACCACCCCCGGACCCTGGACGCCCTGGCGGAGCGGCTCGACCTCGGCCCGGACGCGCTGCGGCTGGCCCGGCGGCTGCTCGCCGCGGAGCACCTCACCGTGCTCGCGCCGGTACGTCGCCCCGAGGAGGCGCCGCCCTGGCTGGCACCGGCCACCAAGGACGGCTGGACGCTGCTGTTCGGCGCCCGCTGGCAGCCGCTGGCCGGCCTCCTGGACGACTTCCCGGTGCTGTACGTCAGCAGCGCCAACCGGACCGGCCACGACCCGGCGCCCGGGCCGGCCGAGGCCCTCGCGATGTTCCCGCCCGCTGTGCCCGTCCTCCGCTCCCCCGTGCCCGACGGCTCCGGCAGCCCCGACCGCCCCGGGGAACCGCGTGCCGCCACCACCACCGTCCGCCTGCACCCGGACGGCCGGCTCGACCTCCACCGGCACGGCGCGCAGGACCGCGCCTTCGCCGATCCCGAGCAGTACCTGGCCCGGCTCCGGAGCCATCGGGGGCGATGACGGCCGGCCGGGCACCGGTGCCCGCCAGGAGCCGCCGGGGACCGGTGCGCCCCGGCGGCCGTCGGGGAGACTTCCGACAGGGGTGAGCGTGTTGGAGCATCGGGCGGTGTCGGGGCGGGGCCGTCCCTCGGCACCGGGCCGCCGCTCAGCCCCGGTCCAGGGCCGACACCAGGCTCGCCACCGTCACCGTGTTGAAGACGAAGGCGATGACGGCGTTGGCCGCGACCGTGCGCCGCATCTCCCGGGAGGTCACGTTGACGTCGGTGGTGCCGAAGGTCGTCATGACGGACACGGCGAAGTACATGTAGTCGGCCCAGACGGCGGACCCGCCCTCGGCGGCGGTTCCGCCGCCCGGGAACTCCAGCGCCCGTTCGTCCTCCACCAGGTTGTCGGCGTGGAAGGCGACGGCGAAGGAGACGAGCACGCACACCCATGCCTCGACGACCAGCGCGAGTGCGATCGCCACCCGGACACCGACCAGGAGCGCCGACCCCAGATGGCCGGGGCGCCAGACCAGGGACACCACCAGCGCGGCCGCCGCGACGGAGACCGACACCCCCGGCCCCGGGGCGCTGCCGAGCAGGTAGCGCTGCAGCACGGTGCCGCGCTCGGAGCGCCGCGCCCAGTCCCGGATCCGCTCCGGCGAGGCACCGGTGAAGGCCACCAGGGTGGCGGTCAGATAGGCCGACAGATAGGCGAACAGCACCAGGACGGCGACATCCGCCCCGGAGAGCAACGCCGGGCCCTCGTGGAGCGCGAGCAGCAGCACGAGCACGGCCGCCGCGACGGCGGCGACCAGCAGGCTCACGGCCGCGCGGCGGCGTTCGGACAGCCAGGAGTGCACCGGCGGGCTCCTCGGGAAGGGGGCTGGCGGGGCGGCCGCCGATGCCGCGGCGGGCCGCCAGTGTAAGGGCCCGGGCACCGTCCGCCACGGAAGGCGGGTCCGGCGACGTGACCCAGGTGTTCAACCCGGGCGCCCTTGACCGGTCAATTACTTCAAGTAGTCTCGCCAGCCGAGCCACAGGCACTGAGGGCTCGGGACCACCTTGCTGCTCACGATCCGGACCTACGGCTGGAGTTCAAGGCGATGACGGCGGCGATCGGGATCGACCCGCGCTTTGCGTACCGTGTCTACCTCTCACTTCTTCGCACCGAGGGCGTCGGCGGAGGCCCGGAGGACCTCGCCCGGGCCGTCGCCCGGGACCTCGGTGCCGGGACCGAGGAGGTCGGGGAGGCCGTCGGCTGGCTGGCCGGCCACGGCCTCCTCGACCGGGACCGGGGAGCGCCGCCGGCCACGCCGCAGAGCGTGCTGAGACGCTTGGTCGCCGATCAGCAGGAGCGGCTGGCCGAGGTCGCCCGCGCCCAGGACCTGATCTCCGACCTCACCGACGGCTTCCTCGCCACTCCGGCCCCCGCGGGGGAGGGTCCGGCGGTCGAGGTGGTCGAGTCACGGGATCAACTGGTGCACCGGTTGGGAGAGTTGCATGCGTCCAGCCGGTCGGAGGTGGCGGTGATGCTGCCCACCACCACCGAGCGGGAGGCGCTGCACCCGTGCATCCGCGAGGACGTCGAGCTGCTGCGCCGGGGCGTCCACTACCGGCTGGTGGCACCGGCCTCCGCGCTGGGGAGCCCGGCGGTCGTCGAGTACGTGAACGCGCTCCAGGAGGCCGGCGCGGAGATCCGGACGGCGGAGTCGCTGCCGCTGCGGCTGGTCATCGTCGACCGGGAGAAGGTGGTCACCCGGTCGCAGGTCGAGGGGCTGCGCCGCAGTGTGGTGATCGACGGCGGACTGCTCGCCCAGCTCTTCACCCGGGTCTTCGAGCACAGTTGGTCCACGGCCGCGCCGTACACCCGGCGGCGGCGCGACGGCGGTTCGGCACCGGTGCTGTCCGGCACCCACCGGCTGGTGCTGCGGATGATGGCCGCCGGGGCCACCGACAAGTCGATAGCCCGTCACCTCGGTTACTCGGACCGGACGGTGCGGCGGTTCGTCGCCGAGATCCTGCGGGTGCTGGAGACCGACAACCGGCTCACGGCGATGGTGCGGGCCACCCGGCTCGGGCTGCTCGAACACGACGGCCGGGAGGCGAAGGAGGTCGCGGCGGCGAAGGAGGCCAGGGAGGTGCGGGCGGCGAAGGGCTGAGTCCGGCGCGGGCTCCGGTGCGGGGCGGCAAGTCCGTTCACAGCAGCCCCCGTTCGGCGGCGATCCGGGCGGCGTCGAAGCGGTTGCGCCCGTCGAGCTTGCGCATCGCGCCCGAGGTGAGGTTGCGGACCGTCCCGGCGGCCAGGTAGAGCTCGCGGGCCACCTCCTTCACCGAGGCACCGGTCGCGGTGAGCCGGAGGATCTCGCGTTCCCGCGCGCTCAGCACCTGCTCCGCGACGGCCGTCCGGACCGCCGGCCCGTCGGGCGCCGGTTCGGCCTCGCCCGGGGCCGGCCGGCCGCCCGCGGCGGCGTCCCGGATCGCGTCGACCAGGCGGGGGATCTTGGTCTGCTTGGTGACGACCCCGAGCGCCCCCGCCGACACCGCCCGGTCCACCAGGGTCCGGGTGGGCCGGGCCGCCATCAGGACGACCCGGCAGTCGGGTAAGCGTTTCCCGAGCTCCCGCACCAGGCGGAAGCCGCCCTGTGCGGTGCCCATGCCCAGCACGGCCACGTCCGGCCGGCGGCGGACCGCGACCGGGACGACCATCGAACTCCGGTTCACCGCCCCCACGACCTCGAAGTCCTTCACGGACGCGAGCACCTCGGCGATCGCGTCCAGGGGCAGCAGCTGCTCGTCGGCTATCAACACACGAATGGTCATCACTAGGTCTCCCCCGAGGATCCCGTGAACGGAACTCATGGTGATCGTTTCGGCCGCGCCCCAGTGTGTGGCGGACGGCCCGCTCCCGTCGACGGCACCCGGGCGTCCGGGTGCGGACATGTCCTCAGCAGGACCGGTGGGTCTACGCGTGTCATTCGGTGACCCCTCAACTTATCCCGGGTCCGGCGGCCGACCCGACGCCCGCGGGCAGGGACGTGACAAGTGTCAGTAAAAGCAGGTCAAAGCCTTGTCGCCGGAGACCGGCCGGGACCACGATGCGCACTGGTGATCGACTGCCGCGTGGGGCCCGTCCGCCCCTCGCGGCCCCCGTCACCCGCTGCCCCCAACCCCTCCGCCGCCCCGAAAGCCGCCCCGAAAACCGTCCCGAAAACCGTCCCCCCCGACGCCCGACCGGCCCGCGCGACACCCTCCCGCGCGGCTCCCACGGCCCCGCCAGTCGCCCGGCTCCCCAGCCAGTCCCCCGGGTTCCCCGGCCGCTCCCGGCCGTGCCGACCCGACACCGCCCGCGCGGCACCCTCCCGCGCGGCACCCGTCCGCCCCGACCGCTGCCCGTGCCCCGCCGGCACCCCG
This sequence comes from Streptomyces sp. XY431, assembly GCF_001279805.1. Lineage (NCBI taxonomy): Bacteria > Bacillati > Actinomycetota > Actinomycetes > Kitasatosporales > Streptomycetaceae > Streptomyces > Streptomyces sp. XY431. Next base: position 57,996 of record NZ_LGDO01000013.1, on the reverse strand, counting down.
CCCCAGCGTGCCCCCGCACGCCCCGGGCCGGGCGCCGGCCCGTGCCCGGACCGGCTCACCACGTGCCCGAGGAAGAGGACATGCACACAGACCCTGTGGTCCAGGACCCGACCCAGGCCCTGGCCGTCGTCGGCATGGCGGGACGGTTCCCCGACGCCCCGGACGTCGAGAGCTTCTGGCGGCTGATGATGGAGCGGCACGACGCCATCGGCCCCGTCCCCGCGACCCGTTGGGACGCCGGCGCCCAACTCGACCCGCAGCGCGAGATCCAGGCCGTCGGCGGATTCCTCACCGACGTCGACCGGTTCGACGCCACCTTCTTCGGCATCTCCCCCCGCGAGGCGGAGATGCTCGACCCGCAGCAGCGGTTGATGCTGGAGGCCGCCTGGCGGGCGCTGGAGGACGCCGGGACACCGGCCCGCGCGCTCGCGGACAGCCGCACCGGCGTGTTCGTCGGCGCCGGCTGGCACGACTACGAGCACGTCGGCCGCAAGAGCGCCGCCGGGGTCACCCAGCACACCGCGCCCGGCTACGCGCTCGACATGATCGCCGCCCGGGTCTCCTACTTCCTCGGGCTCACCGGGCCCAGCCTGGTCGTCGAGACCGGCTGCTCCTCCGCACTGGTCGCGGCGCACCTCGCCGCCCAGGCGCTGCGGGCCGGCGAGGTGGACGCGGCGATCATCGGCGGTGTCGCGCTGATGCTCGACCCGACCGCCTCGATCGGCCTGACGTACTTCGGCGGCCTCTCCCCCGACGGCCGGTGCAAGGCCTTCGGCGCCGGGGCGAACGGCTTCGTGCGCGGCGAGGGCGTGGGCGCCCTGTTCGTGAAGACCCTCGCCCGGGCGCAGGCGGACGGGGACCGGATCCACGGTGTCATCGCCGGTACGGCGGTGAACAACGACGGCGGCGGGCAGAGTGTCGTCGCGCCCAGTCCGCTCGGCCAGGAGCGGCTGCTGCGGGACTCCTACCGGCACTGGGGCATCCCGGCGGACCGGGTCGCCTATGTGGAGGCGCACGGCACCGGCACCTCGGTCGGCGACCCGATCGAGGCGGGCGCGGTCGGCCGGGTGCTGGGGCAGACCCGCAGCGCGGACGCCGGTCCGCTGCCGATCGGCTCGGTGAAGACCAACATCGGCCATCTGGAGGCCGCCGCCGGCATCCCCGGGCTGTTCAAGGCGCTGCTGGCGCTGCGCCACGGCGTGGTGCCGCCGAGCCTGCACTCGGCGGAGCTCAACCCGGAGATCGCCTTCGACGAGCTGAACGTGACGGTGGTCCGCGAGCCGCTGCCGCTGCCGGCGGACGAGCAGGTCTTCCTCGGCGTCAGCAGCTTCGGCTGGGGCGGCACCAACGCGCACGTGGTGCTGACCGGGGCGCCTCGGCCGGAAACGCCTACCGCGAACGACAGCCGGACCGCCGAACACCGCACCCCGGTACTGCTGCCGGTGTCCGCGCACTCGGAGCCGGCGCTCGCCGAACGCGCCCGCGAGCTGCGCGAACTGCTCATCGGCGCGAGCGCCCCGGCGCTGGCGGACCTGGCCGGCACCCTGGCCTGGCAGCGCGACCAGTTCCCGGTCCGGGCCGCCCTGCTGGCCGCCGACTCCGCCGGCGCGGCCGGGCAGTTGGAGCGGCTGGCCGCCGACCCGGCCGGTGCCGAGCCGGTGCCCGGCGTGTTCACCGGACGGGCCGCGACCGGTGGCCGGACCGCCTTCGTGTTCCCCGGCCAGGGCTCGCAGTGGCACGCCATGGGCCGCGAACTCCTGGCCGCCGAACCGGTGTTCGCCGCAGTGATCCACCGCTGCGCGGCCGCGCTGGAGCCGTACACGGACTGGGACCTGGTCCGGGTCGTCTCCGGCGAGGCCGGGGAGGAGTGGCTGTCGCGGATCGACATGCTGCAACCGACCCTGTGGGCCGTGTCGCTGGGCCTGTGCGAGCTGTGGCGGGCGGCCGGCGTCGAGCCGGACGTGGTGGTCGGCCACAGCCAGGGCGAGGTCACCGCGGCCACGGCGGCGGGCATCCTCTCCTACGAGGACGGCGCGATGGTCGTCGCCCGGCGCAGCGCGATCGCCCGCCGGACCTCGGGCAAGGGCCGGATGCTGGCGGTGGACCTCTCGCTGGACGCGGCGAAGGCGGCGCTGTCCGGCTTCGAGGAGGGCGTGTCGCTGGCCGTGAACAACGGCCCGAACAGCTGCGTGCTCTCCGGTGACACCGAACTCGTGCTGGCGCTCCAGGAGTTGCTGGAGGCCGAGGGCACCTTCTGCCGCCTGGTGAACGTGGACTACGCCTCGCACAGCCCGCAGATGGACGAGCTGGAGGACGACCTGCTGGCGGCGCTGCAGTCCGTGCGCCCGGGCCCGGGCGCCGTCGAGCTGATGTCGACGGTGCGGGTGGCCCCGCTGGAGGGGCCGGAGCTGGACGCCCGGTACTGGGTGGACAACCTGCGCCGGCCGGTGATGTTCGCCGACGCGATGGAGCGGCTGTTCGACACCGGGGTGACCCATGTGGTCGAGATCAGCCCGCACCCGGTGCTCACCCCGGCGCTGGAGCAGCTGGCCGCGCAGCGGCCGGTACCGCCGCAGGTGCTGTCGACGCTGCGGCGCGACCAGGGCTCGCCGGACACGGTGCGCGAGTCCGTGGCGCGGGCGTACGTGAGCGGTCTGGAGCCGTTCGGCGCGCTGCCCCGGGCCGCCTGGGCGCCGGTGCCGCCGTACCCGTGGCAGCGGGCCGTGCACTGGGTGGAGCAGGGCCGCCGGCGGGCCGGGAGCGGGGCCGGGGAGGAGCTGCGGCTGGTGCCGTCGGTGACCGAGCAGGGTGCCTGGACCGGCCTGCTGGAGCTGGCCCCGGCGGACATCCCCTGGGTGCGCGACCACCGGGTGTACGACGCGGTGGTGCTGCCCGGCACCGGGATGCTGGAGCTGGCGCTGCGCACGGCGCTGGCCAGGACCGGCGGCGCGCACCGCACGCTCGCGGAGGTCGGCCTGCACAGCCATCTGACGCTCACCGAGGAGCCGGTGACGGTGGCGCTGGGCTGGCGGGACGATGTCACGGGCGGCGGCAGTTTCACGCTGTCCTCGCTGGAGCCGGGCGGGCAGGGCTGGGTCCGGCACGCCTCGGCGCGGGTGCTGGCGGAGGACACCGCGCCGGACGCGCCGTCGTTCCCGGAGCGGCTGCTCGGTCTCGACGCCGCGCCGGCCGCCGCGTTCTACGCCGACTGCGCGGCGCGGGGCCTGAACTACGGTCCGGCGTTCCAGGGTGTGGTGGGGCTGCGGGCCGGGGCGGCGGAGTGCCTGGCCGAGGTGCGGCTGCCGGAGGGCTGCCTGGCCGGCGGCCATCCGCACCGGCTGCACCCGGCGCTGTGGGACGCGGCGCTGCAGGCCTCGATCCCGCTGTTCCCGGGCGAGGAGGCGGCGGTGCCGGTCGGGGTCGGGCGGGTGCATCTGCACCAGGACCTCGCGGAGCCGGTGACGGCGCTGTGGTCGCACGCGGTGCGGCGGGACGGCGGCGAGGAGGTGGACCTGTTCCTCTTCGACGCGGAGCGGCGGCCGGTGCTGAGTCTGCTGGGCCTGCGGATGCGGGCGCTGGCGGCCTCGGCCGATCCCGGTGCGGTGGACGCGGAGCGGATCCACCGGCTGGAGTTCCGGCCGAAGGACCGCGCCGGCGGGACGGATGTGGCGGAGCAGATCGGCTCGGCGCAGCGCACCGGCCACTGGGCGGTGTGCGCGGCCGACCCGGTCGGCGGCACGGCGGCCTGGGCGCGGGCCGGGGAGCTGGCCGAGGCGCTGGGCGCGCTCGGCGGGACGGCGCTGGCCCAGGTGGCCGACGGCGCGGACGCGGCGCGGACCGAGGTCTGGCAGGAGCGGCTGGCCTCGGTGGAGGGGCTGGACGGCGTGGTCTTCCTGGCGCCCGGCGCGGACGCCGGGCCGGAGGCCCAGCGGGCGGCCCTCACGGCGCTGGCCGCGCTGGTGCGGGCCTGCTCGGCGCGCCCGCTGGTGCCCCGGCTGGTCGTGGTGACCGCCGACGCCCAGCTGCCGCCGTCGGCGGCCGGGGCGGTCGCCCCGGGCGCGGCCCTGTACTGGGGCTTCGGGCGGGTGCTGCGCCGTGAGCACCCCGAGCTGCGGCCGGTGCTGGTGGACGTGGCCGGTGACGAGGCCGACTGGGCGGCGCGGTGCGCCGTCGAGCTGTCGGCCGAGGACGGCGCGGACCAGGTGGTGCTGCGGGGCGGGGAGCGGCTGGTCGGCCGGCTGGTGCGCGGCGCGGCGGGCCCGGCGGACGACCCGGCGGACCCGGCCCGGCCGCGCTGGCGCTCGGCGGCCCCGCAGCCGTTCCGGCTCGCCCCGGACGGTCGGGGCACCTGGGACGGGCTGGCGTTCCGGCCGCTGGAGCGGCGGACGCCCGGCGCCGGGGAGATCGAGCTCGCGGTGGGGTCGGCGGCGCTGAACTTCATCGACGTGATGAAGGTGATGGGCACCTATCCGGACCCGACGGCCGACGCCCGGCTGCTCGGTCTGGACGGCGTGGGCGTGGTGACCAGGACCGGCGCGGGTGTGACCCGCTTCGCCCCGGGCGACCGGGTGGTCGCCTGCACCAGCGGCGGCGCGCTTGCCACCCACTGGACGGTACTCGCCGACCACGCCCAGCACGTGCCCGAGGGGATGGCGGACGCCGACGCGGCGGCGTTCCCGGCGGTGACCATCACCGCCTGGTACGGCCTGCGGCACCTGGCCGCGCTGCTGCCCGGCGAGACGGTGCTGATCCATTCGGCGGCGGGCGGGCTGGGGCTGGCGGCGATCGCGGTGGCGCGGCTGCTGGGCGCCGAGGTCCTCGCCACGGCGGGCAGCGCGCACAAGCGGGACCGGCTGCGCGAGCTGGGGGTGCGGCACGTCTTCGACTCCCGGGACCTCTCCTGGGCGGACGAGGTGCGGGCGGCGACCGGCGGCCGCGGGGTGGACGTCGTCCTCAACTCGCTGACGGGCGCGGCGATCCCGCTGGGCCTGGAGGTGCTGGCCGAGGGCGGGCGGTTCGTCGAGGTCGGCAAGGCCGACATCTACGGCGGGCGCACGCTGGCCCTGGACGCGTTCCGCAAGGGCATCGGTCTGGCCTCGCTGGACCTCGCCGGGGTGATCGCCCGCAGGCCGGCGCTGTTCACCCGGCTGTTCGCCGAGGTGTGGGAGCGGGTGGAGGCGGGCGAGCTGGCGCCGCTGCCGGTGCTGTCCTACCCGTTCGCGCGGGCCGCCGAGGCGCTGCGGGAGATGTCCCACGGCCACCACATCGGGAAGTTCGTGCTGTCGGACCCGTCGACGGTCACGGAGGTGGCGCCGGAGCCGCTGCGGGACGGCCGGTTCCGGGGCGACGGCACCTATCTGATCACCGGTGGGCTCGGGGCGCTCGGCCTGTCGCTGGCGGAGTTCATGGCCGGGCGCGGCGCGGGCCGGCTGGCCCTGGTGGGCCGCTCCGCGCCGGGGGCGGAGGCGGTGGCCCGGATCGAGGCGCTGCGGGCGCGCGGCGTGCTGGTGGAGACCTTCGCGGCCGATGTCGCCGACGCGGCGGCGGTGCGCCGGGTGCGCGAGCAACTGCCGCCGCTGCGCGGGGTGGTGCACGCGGCCGGGCTGCTGGACGACGCGACCGTGCTCAATCTGACGGCGGAGCAGCTGGACCGGGTGCTGGCGCCCAAGGTCGACGGCGCGGTGCACCTGGACGCGGCGACCGAGGGCGACCCGCTGGACTTCTTCCTGCTGTTCTCCTCCGCGGCCGCGCTGTTCGGCAACGCCGGCCAGGCGGCCTACGCGGCGGGCAACGCCTTCATGGACGCGCTGGCGGTGGACCGGCGGCGGCGCGGGCTGCCCGCACTGAGCGTGCAGTGGGGCCCGTTCAGCGATGTCGGACTGGCCGCCGCGGAGGACAACCGCGGGGCCCGGCTGGCGGAACGCGGCATGGCGGGCTTCTCCACCGCCGAGGCGTGGCGGGCGCTGGAGGGGTTCCTCGGCGGCGACGAGCAGGTGGTCGCGTATGTGCCGATCGACCTGCAGCAGTACCTGGAGGCGTACCCGGACACCGCGACGCTGGACAGCTGGAGCGCGCTGCGCGAGCTGGCCCGGCACGGCGGGGGCGGCAGCAGCGCCGGCGCGGCCTTCCTGGCCGAGCTGCGCGGGGCGCCGCAGGAGCGCTGGCCGGAGCTGCTGGAGGCCAAGGTGCAGGAGCTGGCCGGGCGGGTGCTGCGGCTGGAGGCCGGGGCGATCGACCGGGACACGCCGTTCAAGTCGCTGGGGCTGGACTCGCTGATGGGTCTGGAGCTGCGCAACCGGCTGGAGGCGGCGTTCGGGCTGCGGCTGTCGCCGACGCTGCTGTGGACGTACGGCTCGGCCCGGGCGCTGTCGGCGGTGCTGGCCGAACGGCTGCTGGGCGATCCGGCGGCGGGCGAGGGCACCCCGGGCGAGGACGGCGCGGCCGTCGAGGCCGACGCCGAAGGCGAGGGCTGAGCGCATGACGGAGCAGCAGCAGAGCGGCACCGCCGCGCCCGCACCCACCCCGCTCACCCGGGCGCTCGACACCGTCCGCAAGCTGCGGGCGCAGCTGGACGCCGCCAGTGGCACCGGCCCGCTGGCCGTGGTCGGCATCGGCCTGCGGCTGCCGGGCGGCATCACCGACCTGGACGGCTACTGGGACGCGCTGGCCGAGGGCCGCGAGCTGGTGGGCCCGCTGCCCGCCGGGCGGCGCGGGCCGTTCGCCGCCGAGTGGGAGCGGCTGCCGCACAGCGGCGGGTTCCTGGACGAGGTGATGGACTTCGACGCGGAGTTCTTCGGCATGGGCCCGGCCGAGGCCCGGGGCGTCGACCCGCAGCAGCGGCTGCTGCTGGAGGTCGCCTGGGAGGCGCTGGAGAACGCCGCGCTGCCGCCGGACCGGCTGGACGCGGCCCGCACCGGGCTGTTCGTCGGGATCACCGGCCAGGAGTACTGGGACTGGCACACCGGTGAGCTGGACACCCACTGGGCGGGCGGCAACGGCCACTGCTTCACGGTGGGCCGGGTGGCGTACGCGCTGGGGCTCGCCGGTCCGGCGATCACGGTGGACACGGCCTGCTCCTCCTCGCTGGTGTCGGTGCACCTGGCGCGCCAGGCGCTGGCCCGCCGGGAGTGCGACGTGGCGCTGGCGGGCGGGGTGAACCTGGTGCTCTCGCCGCGCGCGACCCGGCTGCACCAGTTGGCGGGCACCCTGTCGCCGGACGGGCACTGCCGGCCCTTCGACGCCCGGGCGAACGGCTTCGCCCGGGGCGAGGGCTGCGGTGTCCTGGTGCTGAAGCGCCTGGAGGACGCCCGGCGCGACGGCGACCGGGTGCACGCGGTGGTGCACGGTTCGGCGGTCAACCAGACCGGCCGCTCGACCGGCTTCACCGCGCCCAATGTGCTGTCGGAGGTGGCGCTGACCGAGGCGGCGCTCGCGGACGCCGGGCTCGTCGCCGCCGACATCGGCCTGGTGGAGGCGCACGGCACGGGCACCTCGCTCGGGGACACCATCGAGATGGAGGCGATCGCCGCCGCGCTGGGCCGTCGCAACGGCGGCGCCGAGTTGAGCGTCGGCTCGGTCAAGGCCAATCTGGGCCACCCGGAGTCCGCGGCCGGGGTGATCGCCCTGGTGAAGGCGGTGCTGTGCCTGCGGCGGCGCGAGGTGCCGCCGCTGGTGAACTTCAGCACCCTCAACCCGCTGATCGACCTGGACGGCACCGCCATCACCCTGCCGACGGCGCTGCGGCCCTGGCCGGAGCGCGGCGGGCGGCACGCGGCGGTGAGCGCCTTCGGCATGGGCGGCACCAACGCCCAGGTGATCCTGGGCGCGGCCGAGGACGCCCCCGTCGACGGGGCCGGAGCCGTCCCGGTGGTGGGCTTCGAGCTCTCCGCCCGGACACCGGAGGCGGTACGGGCGCTGGCCGGCGCCCTGCACGGGCGGCTCGCCGGGCTGCCGGAGGGGTCCTACCCGGCGTTCGCCTACACGGCCGGGGCCGGTCGGGCGCGGCACCGCTGGCGGGCGCGGATCGCCGCCGCCGACCGGGCCGCCGCGCTGCGGGCGCTGAGCGGGCTCGCCGAGGGCGGGGCGCCGTCGGGTGTGGTGCTCGCCGAGCGGGAGCAGCACGACCGGGACGAGGCCGACGGCGGGTTCGCGGGGCTGCCCAGGGCCGTGCTGGACCTGCCGAACTACCCCTGGCAGCGCCGCCGGTACGCCCCCGAGGCTCCCGGCGCGCAAGCACCCGCCGTGCAGCCGCCCGCGGAAGAGCGGCCGCCGACCGTGGAGCAGCCGACCGCCGAGGAGGGGGCCGGTCGCGCCCTGTTCGCCCTGGAGTGGGCCGAGGCCGAGCACGGCACGGGTGCGCCGGCCGGCGCACCGGGCCGCTGGCTGCTGTTCGCCGACCGCGCGGGCACGGCCGACGCCCTGGGCGCCGAACTCGTCGCCCGGCGCGGCAGTTGGGTGACCGTCACCGCGGGCAGCAGCTCCCGGCGGATCGACCCGCTGCGCTACGAGCTCGACCCGGCCCGGCCGGAGGACCTCGCGGCCCTGCTCAAGGAGTTGCGTGCGGCCAGCGACGAGCCGTGGGCCGGGGTCCTGTACGCCTGGGGCCTGGACGCGGCCGGCGGACCGGCTCCGGAGGGCCCGGGGCCGTTCCCGCTCCCGGCGGCGCGGGAGGACGCCGTCCGCCCGGCCCCGCTGCTGGTCCGGGAACTGGCCGACGAGGGGCTGCCCGGCGGCCCGCGGCTGGTGCTGCTGACCCGGGGCGCGCAGCGGGTGACCGAGCGGGACGGGGCGCCCGACCCGGTGCAGGCCCTGCTGTGGGGTGCGGCCGGGGTGGCCTCGGCCGGGACGGATTCGCCCCACCCGCTGCTGGTGGACCTCGACCCGGACCCGGCGCGGGACGACGCCGCCCGGCTGCTGGAGGTGCTGCTGCACCCGGCCGGGGAGCCCTCGGCCGCGCTGCGCGGACCGGTCGGGTACGCACCGGTCCGGGTGCCGCAGGACTCCGCGGACGGCACCGAACCCGCTTGGCAGCGGCGGCCGTTCGACCCCGAGCTGGACACCAACCAGCGGCTGCTGGCGGTCCGGCCCGGTCTGCTGGAGAGCCTGACGCCGACCCGCTGGGAGCGGACCGCGCCCGGCCCCGGCCAGGTGGAGATCGAGGTCGCCGCGGCGGGGCTGAACTTCAGCGATGTGCTCAAGGCGATGGGCGCCTACCCGGGCGCGGCCGGGACGGTCCCGCTGGGGGTCGAGTGCGCGGGCCGGGTGAGCGCGGTCGGCGCGGGCGTCGAACGCTTCCGGGTCGGCGACCGGGTGATGGCGGTCGCGCCGTCCGCGCTCGCGGCCTACACCACCACCGAGGCGCACCTGGTGGCGCCGAGGCCGTCGGCCCTGGACGACGAGCAGGCGGCGGCGGTGCCGGTGGCCTTCCTCACCGCCGTGTACGGGCTGGGCCACCTGGCCCGGTTGCGGGCGGGCGAGACGGTGCTGGTCCACTCGGCGAGCGGCGGTGTGGGCCTGGCCGCGCTGGCGGTGGCCCGGCGGTGCGGGGCACGGGTGTTCGCCACCGCGGGGACGCCCGCCAAGCGCCGCTTCCTGCGCGAACTCGGCGGCGTGGACCTGGTGATGGACTCCCGCTCGACGGACTTCGCGGCGGAGGTCGAGGCGGCCACCGGCGGGCGCGGCGTCGATGTGGTGCTCAACTCGCTGACCGGGGAGGCGCTGCGGCGCGGTCTGGCGCTGCTGGCGCCGGGCGGGCGGTTCGTCGAGCTGGGCAAGCGCGACATCCACGAGGACAGTCCGATCGGCCTCGGCGGTCTGAAGGCGAACCGGGCGCTGTTCGCGGTCGACCTGGACCACACCTTCCACGCGCAACCGGAGCTGCTGGCCGAGCTGTTCGAGGAGGTGGTGCGGGGATTCGAGGACGGCGGCTTCGGACCGCTGCCGGTCACCGTCCACCCGTTCGCCGGGGCCCGGGAGGCGTTCGCCGCGATGGCGCAGGCCCGGCACACCGGCAAGCTGGTGCTGCGTCCGGAGCCGGCACCGGAGCTCGCGGTGCCGCCGACCCGCTCGGTGGTCCGGGCCCGGGCCGGTTACCTGGTCACCGGGGGCACCACCCCGGCGGCCCTGGCGGCGGCCCGCCGGCTGGCGGACCTGGGGGCGCGCCGGATCGCCCTGCTCCGCTCCCCCGGCTCCGGCGCGGACGCCGCCGCCGAGCCGGCGGTGGCCGAACTGCGCGCCCGGGGCGTGGAAATGGTGCTGCCCGTCGCCGACCTGTCCAGCGCCGAGGAGCTGGCCGCCGCGGTGGCCGCGTTCGACACTCCGGCGGCTCCGCTGGCCGGGGTGGTGCATCTCGCGGGCGCCGAGGCGGCGGCCGGCGCGGCAGACGGTACGGCGGACGGCGGCGGGCCGGAGGAGGCCGAGGACGACCCGCTGGGCGCCGCCGGTCCGGCCGCCGACGCCTGGCGGCTCCATCTCGCCACCGCTGGAAGGCCGTTGGACTTCCTGGTGCTGTCCGACCCGGCCTCCGCACCCGGCCGGGGGACGGCGCTCGGCGCCTGTCTGGACGCGCTCGCCGGGCACCGCAGGGCCGTCGGCCTGCCCGCGCTGAGCGTGGACGGCGCGGGACTGGCCTCCCTCGCCCGGCTGTTGGGCAGCCCGGCCGCGATCGTCCGCTCGGCGGGCGGCGCGGGCTCCCCCGGGGCGGGCTCGCCCGAGGCCGGCCCCGCGGCGGCGGACTCCGACGGCGGGGAGGCGGTCCGGCGGCAGCTGCTGGCGGTCGAGCCGGGCCGGCGGCGCCGGGCCCTGCTGGTCCGGCACTGCCGGGAGCTGGCCGCCCGGGTGCTCGACGGGCCCGACGCGGGCGCGCCGGACGCGGCGGCGATCGACAGCTCGGCGCCGCTGGCCGGCCTCGGCTTCGACTCGATGCGCACCCTGGAGCTGCGTTCGCGGCTGGAACTGTCGCTCGGCGTCCCGCTGCCCGCCACGCTGGGCTGGCAGTACCCGACGCTGGACGCCCTGGTGCCGTTCCTCGCCGAGCGGATGGGGATCCCGCTGGAGGCCGCCGCCGCGCCCGAAGTCCTGGAGCGCCCGGACCGCCCGGACGTCGCCGTCCACCGGTTCCACGGCTCCGACGTCGACCTCCACGGCGGCCCCGAGGCCCCCGAGGACCTCGACGGGCTGTCGGAGCGCGAACTGGAGGCCCTCCTCCTCGCCAAGACCGAGCAGTTCGACACCAGTGCCGATCCGACCGACCGGGGGCAGGGACGATGACCACGCGCGAGCACACCACCCGGGGCGACACGCCCGAGGACCGCACCGGCTCGATGACGGCGATGAAGCGCGCCTATCTGACCATGGAGCGGATGCAGCGCCGGATCGACGAGCAGGAGCGGGCCAGGACCGAGCCGATCGCCATCGTCGGCGTCGGCTGCCGCTTCCCCGGCGGGGTCACCGACCCGGAGTCGTACTGGGAGCTGCTGGCCGCCGGCACCGACACCATCGGCGAGATCCCGGCCGACCGCTGGGACGTCGACGCGTTCTACGACGAGCAGCCGCGCACCCCCGGGAAGCACAGCACCCGCTGGGGCGGCTTCCTGGACCACATCGACCGCTTCGACCACGAGTTCTTCGGCATCTCCCGCCGGGAGGCGGTGTCGATGGACCCGCAGCAGCGGCTGGTGCTGGAGGTCGCCTGGGAGGCCCTGGAGGACGCCGGGCAGGCGCCGGACGCGCTGGCGGGCAGCCGGACCGGGGTGTTCCTGGGCATCTGCAGCAACGACTACGCCGGGCTGCTGTTCCGCGAGCCGCAGGACATCACCGCCCACGCGTCCACCGGCGTCGCGCACAGCATCGCCAGCGGCCGCCTCTCCTACCTGCTGGACCTGCGCGGGCCGAGCGTCTCGGTGGACACCGCCTGCTCCTCCTCGCTGGTCGCCGTGCACCAGGCCTGCCAGAACCTGCGGCTCGGCGAGTGCGACCTCGCGATGGCGGGCGGCGTCAACGCGGTGGTCGCGCCGGACGCGGCGATCTCGTTCTCGCAGTTCCCGGAGATGCTCGCCGACGACGGCCGCTGCAAGACCTTCGACGCGGCGGCGAACGGCTTCGTCCGCAGCGAGGGCTGCGGCGTGGTGGTGCTCAAGCGGCTCTCGGACGCGCGCCGCGACGGCGACCGGGTGCTCGCGGTGATCCGCGGCTCGGCCGTCAACCAGGACGGGCGCAGCTCGGGACTGACCGCGCCCAACGGCGCCGCCCAGCGCGAGGTGTTCCGCCGGGCGCTGGCCGCCGCCGGGGTGGGCCCGGAGCGGGTCGGCTACATCGAGACCCACGGCGCCGGGACCAAGCTGGGCGACCCGATCGAGGTGTCCGCGCTGGCCGAGGTCTACGGCCGCCCCGAGGGCGCGCCGCTGCACCTCGGCGCGGTGAAGACCAACCTCGGCCATCTGGAGGCGGCGGCCGGGATCGCCGGGCTGATCAAGGCCGCGCTCTGCGTGGACCGGGGGCAGATCCCGCCCAATCTGCACTTCGCCGAGCTCAATCCGCACATCTCCTTCGAGGGCACCACCTTCGCCGTGCCGACCGCGCTCACCCCGTGGCCGTCGGACGGGGCCGACGGGGCGCGGCGGTTGGCGGGTGTGAGCAGCTTCGGCTTCAGCGGCACCAACGCGCACCTGATCGTCGAGCAGGCACCGGATTTCCCGGCCGCCGAGACGGACGCCGAGTCGGACGCCCAGCCGGAGAACGGCCGCCCGCTGTCGGTGCTCGCCCTGTCGGCGCGCAGCGGCGGGGCCCTGCTGAAGCTCGCCCGCCGCTACCAGGACCGGCTGGCGAAGGCCGGTCCCGGGAGCGCGGCCGACCTGTGCTTCTCCGCGAACACCGGCCGCTCGCACTTCCCGCACCGCCTCGCCGCCGTCGGGGCCGATCCGGGCGAACTCGCCGAGCGGCTGGCGGACTTCGTCCGGGACGACCCGGGCGAGGGACTGCTGCTGGGCCGGGCCGGGGGCGCCGCCCCGGCCGGGCCCGGGTCGACGGCCGAACCGGTCTTCCTCTTCACCGGCCAGGGTCCGCAACGCGCGGGCATGGCGCGGCAGTTGTACGAGACGCAGCCGTTCTTCCGGCGCACCCTGGACCAGTGCGAGGAGATCCTGCGGGACGTCCTGCCGGCGCCGCTGCTCTCCGCCGTGTACCCGGCCTCGGCGGCGGACGGCGAGCTGGTCAACACCATGGAGTTCGCCCAACCCGGCCTGTTCGCCGTGGAGTACGCGCTGGCCGGGCTGTGGCGCTCCTGGGGTGTGGAGCCGGCCGCCGTGATCGGCCACAGCCTCGGCGAGTACGCCGCCGCCTGCTTCGCCGGCGCGCTGTCGCTGGAGGACGGCCTGCGGCTGGTCGCCGAGCGCGGCCGGCTGCTCCAGCGGCTCGCCGAGTCCGGCGCGATGGCGGCGATCGCCGCCCCCGCGGCGGAGGTGGCCGCCGAACTCGCCCGCCACGACGAGGCGCTGGTCGCCGTGGCCGCCGTCAACGGCCCGGCGAACACCACCGTCTCCGGGGTGCGGGAGGTCGTCGACGAGGTCTGCGCGGCCTTCGCCGCGCGCGGCGCCGAGGTGCGGCGGCTGCGCATCTCCACCTCCTCGCACTCCCCCCTGGTCGAGCCGGTGCTGGAGCCGCTGCGGGCCGCGCTGGAGAAGGTCCCGTTCGGGGCGCCGGCCGTCCCGCTGCTGTCCAACCTGACCGGCGGGCTGTGGCCGTGGGACCGGCCGCTGGACACCGACTACTGGCTGCGGCACGCCCGGCAGCCGGTGCTGTTCGCCGACGGGGTGCGGGCGCTGTACGAGCTCGGCCACCGCACCTTCCTGGAGGTCGGTCCGGCGCCGACGCTGCTGGGCCTGGTCGGCGAGGTGCTGACCGGCGACGACGTGCTGATGCTGCCCAGCCTGCGGCCGAAGTACGACGACTGGGAGATTCTGCTGGGCAGCCTCGGCCGGCTGTACGCCGAGGGAGCCGAGGTCGACTGGGCAGGGTTCGACCGGGAGTACGGCCGGACCAGGATGCCGCTGCCGCACTACCCGTTCGCCGCCACCCGCTGCTGGCACGAGCCGAGCGGCAACGGCTCTGCGGCGGCTCCCGCCCGACGGCCCTCGCCGCGGGCCGAGCGGCCCGAACGCGCGCAACGGACCGAACGTGTGCAACGGACCGAACGCGTGCAACGGACCGAGCGGCCCGAGCGCGCCGAACGCACCCCGGCCCGCCCGCTGCCCGGCGCCCCGGGCCGGGCGGCGGCGAGCGCGCTGCCGACCGCCGAGGAACTGCTGGCCGCCCCCGCCGAGCAGCGGGTCGAGACCCTGGTCGCCGGGCTGACCGCCAGTGTGCGCACCGCCCTGGGCTCGCGCGCGGCCGCCGTCGACGCCGACGCTCCGCTGTCCACCCTCGGCCTGGACTCACTGATGGCCGTGGAGCTGCGCAACGAGATCCAGGGGCGGCTGGGCGTCAAGGTGACCGTCGCCGAGTTCCTCAAGGGCGCCACGGTCCGCAGCCTGGCCGGGCAGGTGGTCGAGGGGCTGACGGCCACCGGTGCCGCGTCCACCGGCGCCGCCACCGCCGGGGAGGCAGCGCCGATCCGCCGGGCGGCCCGCTCCACCGACCGGACCCCCGACGCCACCGCCGACCCCACCGCCGAGCTGCTCGCCCTCCTGGAGCAGGTCACCGAGACGTCGGAGCGGGTCGATGACTGAGCTCGACGAACGCCTCGCCGCACTGACCCCGGAGCAGCGGGCGCACCTGGAGCGGCTGCTCGCCGAACGGCGGGCGTCCGGCGAAGCGGCCCCGGACGCCGCCGGGAACAGCGCCACCGAGGACGTCTTCCCGCTCTCGCTGTTCCAGCAGGGCATGTGGTTCCTGGAGCAGGTCCGGCCGGCGAACCCGGCCTACGTGGTGCCGGGCGCGGTGCGGGTGCGCGGCCCGGTGGACGCGCGGGTGCTGCGCTCGGCGCTGCGCGAGGTGGTCCGCCGGCACGAGGCGCTGCGCACCACCTTCGCGCTGCGCGACGGCCGCCCCGTCCAGGTGGTGCGGCCGTCCGTCGAACCCGAACTGCCCGTGACCGACCTGCGGCAGGCCGGCCTCACCCCGGCCGAGCTGGACGAGCGGATCGTGGCGGCCGCGGTCGGCGAGCCGTTCGACCTGGAGGCCGGGCCGCCGCTGCGGCTGGCCCTGCTGCGCACCGGCGAGGACGAGTCGGTGCTCGTACTGGCCCTGCACCACCTGGTCTCGGACCGCTGGTCGTTCTGGGTACTGCTGGCCGAACTCGCCGCGCTGTACGAGGCGTTCGCGGCCGGCCGGCCCTCACCGCTGCCGGAGCTGCCGGTGCAGTACGCCGACTTCGCGCTCTGGCAGCGCGAGCAGCACGAACAGGGCCGCTGGGCGGAGCAGTTGGCGTACTGGAAGGAGCGGCTGGCCGGGGCGCCGACCGCACTGGAGCTGCCGACCGACCGGCCGCGTCCGGCCGTCCAGGGCTTCAACGGCGGCACGCTGCCGTTCGAGCTGCCCGAACCGCTGCTGCGCGGGCTGTCGGAGCTGGCCCACCGCCGGGGCGCGACCACCTACATGGCGCTGCTGGCCGTGTTCACCGTGCTGCTGTCCCGGTACTCCCGCCGGCAGGACGTGGTGGTGGGGGTGCCCACCGCCGTCCGCGACCGGCCCGAACTGGAGCCGCTGATCGGCTACTTCGTCAACACCCTGCCGATCCGCACCGAGCTGGGCGGCGAGCCGTCCTTCACCGAGGTGCTGGACCGGGTGCGGGCGGCCTGCCTCGGCGCCTACGAGCACCAGGAGGTGCCGTTCGAGCTGGTGGTCGGCGAGCTGGGCACGGCCCGTGACCTCAGCCGGCCGCCGGTGTTCCAGGTGAGCTTCGCCTACGGCCGGGAGGCGGTGCCGGACCTCACCCTGGGCGGTGCGCGGCTGGAGCCGGTGCCGGTGCGCGGCGGCGGCGCGCGGTTCGACCTGGAGCTCCAGGCCTTCGACGAGAACGGTGGCCTGAGCGGCTGGTTCGAGTACGACCGCGACCTGTTCGACGAGTCCACCGTCGCCCGGCTGGCCGCGCACTTCGGTCGGCTGGCCGAGCAGGCGGTGGCCGGTCCGGAGCGGCCGGTGGAGCGGCTGGAGCTGCTGACGGAGGCCGAACGCCACCGGGTGCTGGTGGAGTTCAACGACACCGCGCGGGAGTGGCCGGCCGGGTCCGGCTGGATCCACCAGGCCTTCGAGGAGCGGGCGCGGCTGCGTCCGGAGGCGGTGGCGCTGCGTTTCGAGGGCCGTTCGGTGGGCTACGGCGAGCTGGACCGGCGGGCCAACCGGCTCGCCCACCGGCTGCGCCGGCTCGGCGTCGGCCGGGACTCGGTGGTCGGCGTCGGCATGGAGCGCGCGCCGGAGCTGGTGGTGGCGCTGCTGGCGGTGCTCAAGGCGGGCGGCGCCTATCTGCCGCTGGACCCGGAGCTGCCGGCGGCCCGGCTGGAGCACATGGTGCGGGACGCCCGGGTGCCGGTGCTGCTCACACAGCGCCGGGTGCTCGGGCGGCTGCCGGAGGTCGACGCCGAGGTGCTGTGCGTGGAGGAGTTCGAGGCCGGGCCGGTCGTGGAGCCGGACAGCGCCCCGGAGGTCGCGGTCGGCGGCGAGGACCTCGCCTACGTCATCTACACCTCCGGTTCCACCGGCACCCCCAAGGGCGTCATGAACGTGCACGCGGCGATCCGCAACCGGCTGCTGTGGATGCAGGACGCCTACCGGCTGGACGGCACCGACCGGGTGCTGCAGAAGACGCCGTTCTCCTTCGACGTGTCGGTGTGGGAGTTCTTCTGGCCGCTGGCGGCCGGCGCGACCCTGGTGCTGGCCCGGCCGGAGGGGCACCGGGACACCGGCTACCTGGCCCGGACGATCCGGGCGGAGGGCGTGACGACGGTGCACTTCGTGCCGTCGATGCTGCAGGCCTTCCTGCGCGAGCCGGTGGAGGAGTGCGGGAGCCTGCGCCGGGTGGTGTGCAGCGGCGAGGCGCTGCCGCGCGACCTCCAGGACCGCTTCCTGGCCCGCTCGACCGCCGCCCTGTACAACCTGTACGGCCCGACCGAGGCCGCCGTCGACGTGACCCACTGGACCTGCGGGCCGGACGACGACCCCCGGCGGCCGGTGCCGATCGGCCGGCCGATCGCCAACACCCGGATCCTGGTCCTGGACGAGGCGATGCGCCCGGTGCCGGTCGGGGTGCCCGGAGAGCTGCACATCGGCGGCCGGGGCCTGGCCCGGGGCTATCTGAACCGGCCCGGACTGACCGCCGAGCGCTTCGTCCGGGACCCGTTCGACCCGGACCCGGCGGCGCGGCTCTACCGCACCGGGGACCTCGCGCGGTTCCGTGAGGACGGCGCGGTGGAGTTCCTCGGCCGGCTGGACCACCAGGTGAAGCTGCGCGGCCTGCGGATCGAGCTCGGCGAGATCGAGGCCGTGCTGACCGAGCACCCGGGGGTGCGGGAGGCCGTGGTGACGGCCCGTCCGCACCGGACCGGGGACGTCCGGCTGGTGGCCCATCTGACCTCGGCCGACGCCGCCGGGGCGCCGCCCGGGCCGACCGAGCTGGCCGCCCATCTGCGCGGCCGGCTGCCCGGGTACATGGTGCCCGCGGTGTTCGCCGTGCTGGACGCGCTGCCGCTCACCCCGAGCGGCAAGGTGGACCGCAACGCGCTGCCCGAGCCGGGCGAGGACGGCCCGGCGGCGGGCGCGCCGTTCAGCGCGCCCGGGGCCGGTCTTGAACGGTCGCTGGCCGGGCTGTGGCGCACCGTGCTGGGGGTGGAGCGGGTCGGCGCCCACGACAACTTCTTCGACCTCGGCGGGCACTCACTGCTGATGGCCGAGCTGCGGTCGCTGCTCGCGGCGGACCTCGGGCACCGGGTGTCGATGGTCGAGCTGTTCCAGCACCCCACGGTGGCCTCGCTGGCCGCCCATCTGAGCCGGTCCGGGGTGGATCCGTCCACGGCCCCCGGGGCGGCCGCGCGCGAGCGCGCGGAGAACCGACGCCGGGCCGGTGCCCGGCGGCAACAGGCGGCCGTGCGCCGTGCCCGTTCCTGAGAGCGCGAAGTGAGAGAGCGACAGGTGGCCCCGATGCCGGAGATGTCCGAAGAACTCGACCAGATCGCCGTCGTGGGGATGGCCGGCCGCTTCCCCGGCGCCCCCGACGTCGACAGCTTCTGGAGGAACCTGGAGGAGGGCCGGGAGTCGATCGAGGTGCTCTCCGAGGCCGGACTGCGGGCCGCCGGGGTGGACCCGGAGGTGTCCGGCCGGGACGGCTACGTCCGGGCCAAGGGCGTGCTCGCCGGGGCCGACCGCTTCGACGCGGCCTTCTTCGGCTACAACCCGCGCGAGGCCGAGATCATGGACCCGCAGCACCGGGTGTTCCTGGAGTGCGCCTGGGAGGCGCTGGAGTCGGCCGGCTGCGTGCCGGAGGACTTCGAGGGCCGGATCGGCGTGTTCGCCGGCGCCGGGATGAACACCTATCTGCTGCACAACGTCACCGCCAACCGCCGGGTCTTCGAATCGGCGGGCCCGTACCAGACCCTGCTGGCCTCCGACAAGGACTTCCTGGCCACCCGGGTCGCCTACAAGCTGGGCCTGACCGGTCCGGCGCTGAGCGTGCAGACCGCGTGCTCGACCTCGCTCACCGCCGTCCACCTGGCCTGCCAGAGCCTGCTCAACGGCGAGTGCGACCTCGCCCTGGCCGGCGGGGTGTCGATCGGCTCCCCGCTGGAGCAGGGCTACCAGTACGAGCCGGGCGGCATCCTCTCCCCCGACGGGCACTGCCGGCCGTTCGACGCCTCGGCGGGCGGCACCGTGCCCGGCAACGGCGTCGGCGTGGTGGTGCTGCGCCGCCTGGCCGACGCGCGGCGCGACGGCGACCCGGTGGACGCCGTGGTGCTGGGCTCGGCGGTCAACAACGACGGTTCACTGAAGGCCGGTTACACCGCGCCGAGCGTGGACGGGCAGGCCGCGGTGGTCTCCGAGGCGCTGGCGATGGCCGGGGTCGACGCGGGCTCGGTCGGCTACGTGGAGACCCACGGCACCGGCACCGCGCTCGGCGACCCGATCGAACTCGCCGCGCTGACCCGGGCCTTCCGCGAGGACACCGAGGAGACCGGCTACTGCGCGATCGGCTCGGTGAAGAGCAACATCGGCCATCTGGACGCCGCCGCCGGGGTCGCCGCGCTGATCAAGACGGTGCTGGTGCTGCGGCACGAGGCCATCCCTGCCTCCCTGCACTTCACCAAGCCCAATCCCGAACTCGACCTGGACTCGGGGCCGTTCTTCGTCAACGACCGGCTGCGGCCGTGGCCCCGCGGGGAGCGGCCGCGCCGGGCCGGGGTCAGCTCCTTCGGCATCGGCGGCACCAATGTGCACCTGGTGCTGGAGGAGGCTCCCGCCCCCGCCTCCGCGCCTTCGGCCGAACTCGCCGACGAGGCCGCCGGGGAGGACACCGCCCCCGTCCTGCTGCCGCTGTCCGGCCGCACCGCCGAGGCCGTCGCCGAGGGCGCCCGACGGCTCGCCGACCACCTGGAGGCCCACCCCGGCCTGCGGCTCGACGACCTCGCCCACACCCTGACCCACCGCCGCCGCGCCTTCGGCCGCCGCGCCGCCCCGGTGGCCCTGGACCGGGCCGGGGCGGTGGCCGCACTGCGCGCCGTGACCCCCGCCGGCACCACCGAGGCCGCCGAGGGCGCCCGGGTGGCGTTCCTCTTCCCCGGCCAGGGCACCCAGTACGTCGACATGGCCCGCGGCCTGTACCGCCGGGAGCCGGTGTTCACCGCCGAACTCGACCGCTGCGCCGAGCTGTTCGCCGCCGAGCTGGGCGAGGACCCGCGCGCACTGCTGTTCCCCGACCCCGGGACGGCCGAGGCGGCGGCGGAGCGGCTGACCCGCACCGAGTACGCCCAGCCCGCGCTGTTCCTGGTCGAGTACGCGCTGGCGCAGCAGTGGACGGCCTGGGGCGTGCGGCCGGACGCGATGGTCGGCCACAGCGTCGGCGAGTACGTCGCCGCCTGCCTGGCGGGCGTCTTCGAACTGGCGGACGCGGTGCGGCTGGTGGCGACCCGGGGCCGGCTGGTCGCGGCGATGCCCGCCGGGTCGATGCTCACCGTGTTCCTGTCCGAACGGGAGCTCGCGCCCTGGCTGGCCGACGGCGCCGGCCTCGCCGTGGCCGCCCTCAACTCCACCGGGCTGAGCGTCGTCTCCGGCCCGGCCGACGCGGTGGACGGGCTGGAGCGCCGGCTCAAGGAGGCCGCCGTCCCCTGCCGTCGGCTGCACACCTCGCACGGCTTCCACTCCCCCGCCATGGACGGCGCCGTCGGCCCGCTGGTCGAGGCGGTCCGCGCGGTGCGGCCGAAGCCGCCGCTGATCCCGTTCTGCTCCAATGTCACCGGCACCTGGATCACCGAGCAGGAGGCGACCGACCCGGAGTACTGGGGCCGCCACCTGCGGCAGCCGGTCCGCTTCGCCGACGCCGCCGCGCTGCTGCTCGCCGACCCGTCCTGGGTGCTGCTGGAGGTCGGTCCCGGCCACACCCTCGGCGACTTCGTCCGCCGCCACGGCAGCTGGCAGGAGGGCCGGACGGTGGTCGGCTCGCTGCGCCACCCGCAGGAGCGGGAGGACGACGTGCTCCGGTTGCGCCGGGGCCTCGGCGAACTGTGGAGCGCGGGCGTGCCGGTCGACCGGGACGTCCTGCGGCCGGGCGCCGACGGGCGGGTGCTGCGGCTGCCCGGCTACGCCTTCCAGCGGCAGCGCTACTGGGTGGAGCCGGACCGCGCCGCCGCGGCCGACCCGACGGCCACCGGCGGCACGCCCGGGCAGGCGGCCGGGCCGGTCCCGGTCGAGGACTGGTTCCGCACCCCCGGCTGGCGGCGCCTCGCCCCGTCGACCGCAAGCACCCCCGGCACCCCCGACGGCGGGCCGCTGTGGGTGGTGCTCGGCGACGGCACCGGCCTCGGCGCCGCGCTGGCCGGGCGGCTGGCCGAGGGGGGCGCCGCCGTGGTCCGGGTCGGCGCCACCGACGGCTCGGGGCGCACCGACGGGCTGCGCGTCCCCGGTCCGCACGCCCGCGGCGCGAACGCCTGGTCGCTGGACCCGGACGACCGCGCGCAGGCCGCCGAACTGCTCGGCGCGCTGGACCTCCGGGGCGCGACCTCGCTGCGCCTGGTGCACCTGTTCAGCCTCGGTGACGACCTGTCCGACGGCGACGTCCTGGAGGGCGAGGCGCTGGACGAGGCCCGGCTGAACGCCGCCCGCCGGCTCGGCCTGGACAGCCTGGCCGCCCTCGCCCAGGCCCTCACCGACACCCGCCCCGCCGTCCCGGTCACCCTGGACGTGCTCTGCCGGGGCGTCCACAGCGTCACCGGCGAGGAGCCGCTGCGGCCCGAGCAGGCCCTGCTGGCCGGACCCTGCACGGTGATCCCCCAGGAGCTGCCGGACGTCGACTGCCGTCTGCTGGACGTCACCGGCACCGACCCGGCCGCCCCGGCGGAGGAGGCGGTGCGCGCCGTGCACCGGCTGCTGCTGCGCGACCCCGGGGAACGCGAGCTGGCGCTGCGCGGCCGGCACTGGTGGGTGCGCGACTTCGACCCGCTCCCGCTCCCGGCCGGAGACTCGGCCGACACCACCGACACCGCCGACACCACCGACACCGACCGTCCGGCGCACCCCCGCGACGGCGGCGTCTACCTGGTCACCGGCGGCCTCGGCGGAGTCGGCCTGGCCCTCGCCGAGCAGCTGGCCGAGGGCGTGCGGGAGCCGGTCCTCGGCCTGCTCGGCCGCTCCGACTTCCCCGCCGAGGAGGACTGGCCGGCCTGGCTGGAGGCGCACGGCGAGCAGGACCCGACCGGCGCCCGGATCCGCCGGCTCACCCGGCTCCGGGAGCGCGGCGCACGGATCGCGCTGCTGCGGGCCGACGTCACCGACGAGCGCGAACTCGGCGCCGCGCTGGCCGCCCTGCGCGCGCGGTTCGGCCCGCTGAACGGCGTGGTGCACGCGGCCGGGGCCCCGTCCACCGGCATGCTCGCCCGCCGGACCCGGGCGGACGCCGACGCGGTCCTGGCGGCGAAGACCGTCGGCACCCTGCTGCTGGACCGGCTGTGCGCCGACGACCCGCTGGACTTCCTGCTGCTCTGCTCCTCGGTCAGCGCCGTCCTCGGCGGCCCCGGCCAGAGCGACTACGGCGCGGCCAACGCCTTCCTGGACGCCTTCGCCCAGTGGCGGCGCCGGCAGGGCCGCCCGGTGACGGCGCTCGGCTGGGGCACCTGGGAGGGCGTCGGCATGGCCGCCGGACTCACCGGCCGGGCGGCCGCCGCCGGACCGGAGACCGGCCACCCGCTGCTGCGCCCGGTCCGCGCCGAGGGCACCACCGTCGTCTTCGAGACGGTGCTCTCCACCGCGGACAGCTGGATCGTCGACGACCACCGGCTGATGGGCCACGGCCTGGTGCCGGGCACCGCCTACCTCGAACTCGTCCGGGCCGCGCTGGCCGGGCAGGCCGGGGAGCGCGAGATCGAGCTGCACGACGTGCTGTTCATGACGCCCGTGATCGTCCCCGACGGGCAGACCCGGACGGTGTTCACCTCGATCGAGGAGCGGGACGGCCGCCCGCACTTCACCGTCCGCAGCCGCCCGGCGGCGGACGCGCCGTGGCGCGAGCACGCGACCGGCTCGGCCTCGTTCCACGAGCGCGGCCCGGACGTCGTCCGCGACCTGGCCGAGGTGGCGGAGCGCTGCGAGGTGACGGAGGTCCTGGAGACCGAGGCCGAGATCCGCCGCCGGCTCGGGGTGGAGCGCTTCGAGGAGGGCGGCGGGCCGCTGCGGTTCTGGTTCGGACCGCGCTGGCAGGTGCTGAAGACCATCCGCACCGGCGGCCGGCGGATGCTCGCCACCCTCCGGCTGGACGACGCCTTCCTGGCCGACCTGGCGGACTACCCGCTGCACCCGGCCCTGCTCGACATGGCCGGCGGCGTCTTCCGGCTGCACGCCGAGGACCCGTACTACCTGCCGCTGACCTACCGCAGCCTGCGGATCCTGCACCCGCTGACCGGCACGGTGGAGGTCGCCGTGGAGATCAAGCACCCGGCCGGGTCGACCGGGGAGACCCTCACCTGCGACCTCGAACTCCTGGACCCGGACGGCCGGTTGCTGGTCCAGGTGACCGACTTCACGGTCAAGCGGATCAACGACGTCGAGGCGCTGCTGACCCAGATCGGGCAGACCGTCGCGGAGGCCGAGGCGGCCGGCGCGGACGCCGGGGCAGGTACCGGATTCGGCTCGACCGGGGCCGGTTCCGCCGGTTCCGCCGGTTCTGCCGGGGCGCTGGCCGCGCTCGCCGAGGGCTTCGGCGAGCCGGAGGGCCGGGCCGCGTTCGCCCGGGTGCTGGCGCAGCCCGAACTCCCCGCCCAACTGGTCGTCACCCCGCAGGACTTCACCGCACTGCGGCGACTGGCCCGCTCGATCACCCCGGCACTGCTGGCCCGCGAGCTGGAGCAGCTGGCCCCGCTCGGCGGCAGCCACCCCCGGCCCGAGCTGGCGACCCCGTTCGTGGCGCCCGCCACCGAGCGGGAGGAGGCCGTCGCGGCGCTCTGGCGGGAGGTCCTGGGCGTCGAGGAGGTCGGTGTGCACGACGACTTCTTCGCCCTGGGCGGCCATTCGCTGGCCGCCGTGCAGATCAACACCCGGATCCGGAGCCGCTTCGGCACCGAACTCGACCTGCGGGACTTCTTCCACTCCCCCACCGTCGCCCACACCGTCGACCTGCTGGACGGGGGCGGGGGAACCGGGGGCGGCGACGGGGACACCATCGAGGCCCTGAGCCGTGCCGGGAACGGCGGAGAACCCGGTCACGAGGACCTCGTCGACGACGAACCGGACGACCTGGACAGCCCGGACGAGCTGGACGACCTCGACGGCCTGTCCGACGAAGAAGTGGAGGCCCGCCTCCAGGCCCTGCTCGCCGAAGAGACCGCCGAGGAGACCGCCGAGGGCCGCACCGACCGGGGGGACCAGGAATGAGCGCCCGCGACACCCACGGAACACCCGAGGACGGACGTGCGATGACCACCCCCGACCCCGCGACGCTCTCCGCCGCCGAGAAGCGCGCGCTCCTCGCCGAACGCCTGCGCCGCAAGAGGGCCGCCCGGCCCCGGGAGCACCGGTTCCCGGCCTCCTTCCCGCAGCAGCGGATGTGGTTCCTGGACCAGCTGACGCCGGGCGACACCGCCTACAACGTCTGCGGCGCCACCCGGATCCGCGGCCCGCTCGACCTGGACCTCTGGCGGCGCGCCGTCTCCGCGATCGCCCGGCGCCACGAGGCGCTGCGCACCACCTTCCGGGCGGTGGACGGCGAGCCAGTCCAGGTGGTCACCGAGGGCGCCGAGCCCGGCTTCGCCGTCGTGCCGTGCGAGCACCTGGCCGGTCCGGACGGCGAGGAGGGCGTGCACGCCCTGGCCCGGGAGGAGTTCGCCCGCCCGTTCGACCTGGCCACCGGCCCGCTGGTGCGGATGCGCTTCCTGCGGCTCGCCGACGACGAGCACGTCCTGCTGCTGACCATCCACCACATCGCCGGCGACCTCTGGTCCACCTCGGTGTTCCTGGACGAGCTGGTCACGCTCTACGGCGCCTACGCGGGCGGCACCGAGCCCGCGCTGCCCGAACTGCCCATCCAGTACGCCGACTACGCGGTGTGGCAGCGCAAGCGGCTGGACGGGGACGGCGCGCGGGCCGACCTGGAGTACTGGAAGCGCACGCTCGACGGGGCCCCGGCCGCCCTGGAACTGCCCACCGACCGGCCCCGACCGCCCGTGCAGAGCACCCGAGGCGGCTCCCGCCCGTTCGCCCTGTCCGCCGAACTGATGGACCAGGTACGGGAGTTCAGCCGGGCCGAGGGCGTCACCCCGTTCATGACCCTGCTCGCCGCCTTCCAGGTGCTGCTGCACCGCTACACCCGGGAGGAGGACGTGGTCGTCGGCGTGCCGGTCGCCAACCGCGGCCGCCCCGAGGTCGAGCGGCTGATCGGCTACTTCGCCAATATGCTGGCGCTGCGCACCGACCTCTCGGGCGCGCCGTCCTTCCGTGAACTGCTGGGCCGGGTACGGCCGGTGTGCCTGGGTGCGTTCGCCCACCAGGAGCTGCCGTTCGAGCGGCTGGTGGAGGAACTGCACCCGCGCCGGGACCTCTCCCGCACCCCCGTGTTCCAGGTCTCCTTCGTGTTCCAGAACATCGCGATGCCCTCCTTCGACGTGGCGGGACTGCACCTGGAGCCGATCGAGGTGGCCGGCAGCACCGCCCGCTTCGACCTCGAACTCCAGGTCTTCGACCGCCCGGAGGGCCTGAGCGGCCGCTTCGAGTACAACAGCGACCTGTTCGACGCCGCCACCGTCGACCAACTGGCCTGCCATCTGCGGCTGTTGGTGGATCAGCTGCTCGCCGAACCCGACCGCCCGGTGGGCGCGGTGCCGATGCTCGCGGCGGAGGAGGAGCGGCGGCTGCGCGAGCAGGGCAACGACACCCGCCGGGACTGGCCCGACCGGGCCCCGGTGCACCGCCTGTTCGCCGAGCAGGCCGCCCGCACCCCGGCGGCCGAGGCGGTGCGCTGCGGCGCCGAGGCGCTGGACTACGCGGAGCTGGACCGGCGCTCCGACCGGCTGGCCCGCCGCCTCCGCCGGCAGGGCGTGGGCCGGGACGTCCTGGTGGGCGTGTGCACCGAGCGCTCGGTCGACCTGGTGGTGGCGCTGCTGGCGGTACTGAAGTCGGGCGGCGCGTTCGTCCCGATCGACCCGGAGTTCCCGCCGGAGCGGATCGCGTACATGCTGGCCGACTCCGGCCTGCCGGTGCTGCTCACCCAGCGGCCGGTGGCGGAGCGGCTGCCCGCGACCGCCGCCGAGGTGCTCTGCCTGGACGAGCCCGACGAGGAGCGACCCGGGCACGCGAAGGACGAGACCGCCCCTGTCACCGGGGAGGACGACCTCGCCTACGTCATCTACACCTCCGGCTCGACCGGGCGACCCAAGGGCGTGCAGGTCCCGCACCGGGCGCTGGCCAACTTCCTGCGCTCGATGCGGGAACGCCCGGGCCTGACGGCCGAGGACACCCTGCTCGCCGTCACCACCCACTCCTTCGACATCTCGCTGCTGGAACTGCTGCTCCCGCTGGTCACCGGCGCCCGGGTGGTGGTCGCCGAGCGCGGCGCGGCCGCCGACGGCGAGCAGCTGTCCCGGCTGCTGGCCGCCTCCGGGGCGAGCGTCGTCCAGGCCACCCCGTCCACCTGGCGGATGCTGCTGGACGCGGGCTGGCCGGGCGCGCCCGGGCTGAAGGCGCTGGCGGGCGGCGAGGCACTGCCCGCCGAACTGGCCCGGCGGCTGCGGGCCGGCGGGGTGGAGCTGTGGAACATGTACGGGCCCACCGAGACCACCATCTGGTCGGCGGTGGCCGAGGTCGGGGACGGGCCGATCGCGATCGGCGCGCCGATCGCCAACACCGAGCTGCACGTGCTCGACGAGCAGGGCCGGCTGACACCGCCCGGCGTGCCCGGCGAGCTGTACATCGGCGGCGCCGGCCTGGCCCGGGGCTACCTGGGCCGGCCGGAGCTGACCGCCGAACGGTTCGTCCCGCACCCGTTCGGGGCGGGCCCGCAGGACCGGCTGTACCGCACCGGGGACCTGGTGCGCCGTCGGCGGGACGGCGGCATCGAGTTCCTCGGGCGGCTGGACCACCAGGTGAAAGTGCGGGGCTTCCGGATCGAGCTCGGCGAGATCGAGAGCGAGCTGGCCCGGCGGCCCGAGGTCGGCCACGCGGTGGTGACGGTCCGGGAGGACGTCCCCGGTGACCAGCGGCTGGTGGCGTACGTGGTACCGGCGGCCGACGGGGGCTCCGGCCCGGCGGAGGAGTGGCCGGACCAGGTCGAGGAATGGCGCCGGATCTGGGACACCGCCTACGACGACCCGGACGACGGCCCCGCCACCACCACGGCCCCCGCCGCCGGTATTCCGGCCGAGGACCTGCGCGGCTGGAACAGCAGCTACACCGGGGAGCCGATCCCGGCCGGGGAGATGCGCGAGTGGGCCGACCGCACCGCCGAGCGGGTGCTCGGCCTGCGCCCCCGCTCGGTGCTGGAGATCGGCTGCGGCACCGGCCTGATCCTCCAGCGGGTCGCCCCGAAGGTCGAGCACTACTCGGGCACCGACATCTCCGAGGTCGCCCTCACCGGCCTGCGCGAGGTCGTCGACGGCGCCGGTGACACCCTCGGCGAGGTCGCGCTGCACCTCTGCGCGGCCGACCGGCTCGACCGGCTGCCCGCGCGGCTCTTCGACGTGATCGTGCTCAACTCGGTGGTCCAGTACTTCCCGGACGAGCGCTACCTGCTGCGGGTGATCGAGGGCGCGCTGCCCCGGCTCGCGCCGGGCGGCTCGCTGTTCCTCGGCGACATCCGCAGCCTGCCGCTGCTGGAGTCCTTCCACCTGTCGGTCCAGCTCGCCCACGCCGAACCGGGCCTGCCGCCCGCCCAGTTGTTCGCCCGGACCCGCCGCCGCCTGGCCGAGGACGAGGAACTCGTCTTCGACCCCGCGCTGTTCACCGCGCTGCCGAGCCGCTTCCCGGCCGTCCGCGAGGTCCGGGTGCTGCCCAAGCGGGCCGCCGCCGCCAATGAGCTGACGCGCTTCCGCTACGACGTCGTCCTCACCACCGCACCGGCCGCCACCGCACCGGACGCCACCGCCGCACCGGACGCCACCGCCGCGCCGGAGGCCACCGCCGCGCCGGAGGCCCCGCCGGTGGACCCGCTGGACTGGACCGCCGAGGGCCTGACCGTGGCCGCGCTGCGCGAGCGGCTGGCGACCTGGCGGCCCGCGCTGCTCGCCGTCCGCGGCGTGCCCAACTCCCGGCTCCGCGAGCTCGCCGACACCCTCGGGCGGCTCGCCGAAGACCCCGAACCGCCCGCGGACCGGCCCGAGGCCGTGGACCCCGAGGAGCTCTGGGCCCTCGGCGAGGCGCTCGGCTACCGGATCGACCTCGACTGGTCCGAGCACGGCCCGGACGGCGCGCTCACCCTGCTCGCCCGCCGCCTCGACGCCGACGGCGGGCCCGCGTCCCTCGTCCCGAGCAGCGTCCCGCCGCCTGCGACGGAGCCGGACTGGGGCCGCCTCGTCAACGGCACCCGGCGCCGGCTCGCCCGCCGCCTCGTCCCGCTGCTGCGCTCCGCCCTGGCCGAACGCCTGCCCGGCTACATGGTCCCCTCGGCGTTCGTCCTGCTGGACGCGCTGCCGCTGACCCCCAACGGCAAGACCGACCGCAAGGCGCTGCCCGCGCCCGACGGCGACCGCCGCGACCTCGACGCGGTGTACGTCGCCCCGCGCGACGAGCGCGAGGAGGCGCTCTGCGCGCTGTTCGCCAAGGTGCTCGGGGTGCCGGCGGTCGGCGTCCACGACAGCTTCTTCGACCTGGGCGGCCACTCGCTGCTCGCCACCCGGCTGGTCTCCCAGATCCGGGCCGCCCTGGGCGCCGAGGTCCAGGTCCGGGCGCTGTTCGAGACCCCGACGGTGGCCGGACTGGCCGACCGCCTCGCCGCCGACACCGCCGACGGCGCCGACCGGGCCCCCGGGGCGCCCCGCCCGGCACTGGCCCCCGAGCCCCGGCCCGCCGAACTGCCGCTGTCCTTCGCCCAGCGCCGGCTGTGGTTCCTCGACCGGCTGGAGGGCCCCTCCGCCACCTACAACATCCCGATGGCGGTGCGGCTGACCGGCCCCCTGGACGCCGACGCCCTGCGGGCCGCGCTCGCCGACGTGGTGGAGCGGCACGAGGCGCTGCGCACCGTCTTCCCCGACACCGGCGGGGTGCCGCGGCAGCACGTCCTCGACCCGGCCGCCGCCCGCCCGGTGCTGACCGTGACCGCACCACCGGAGGCCGGGACCGCCGCAGCCGTCCGCGCCGCCGCGCGGCACACCTTCGACCTCGCCCACCGGATCCCGCTGCACGCCGAGCTGCTGGTGCACGGCCCGGAGCGGCACACCCTCGTCCTGGTGGTGCACCACATCGCCGCCGACGGCTGGTCCGTCGCCCTGCTCGGACGCGACCTCGCCACCGCCTACACCGCGCGCCTCGGCGGCCGCCCGCCGCAGTGGGCGCCGCTGCCGGTCCAGTACGCCGACTACACCCTGTGGCAGCACCGGCTGCTCGGCGGCCAGGACGACCCGGACAGCCTGCGCAACACCCAACTCGCCTACTGGCGCGAGGCCCTGGCCGGACTGCCGGAGCGGATCGCGCTGCCCGCCGACCGCCCGCACCCGGCCTCGGCCACCCACCGCGGCGGCACCGTCGCCCTGCGCTGGGACGCCGAGCTGCACACCGCCGTCGCCACGCTGGCGCGCCGGCACGACGCCAGCGAGTTCATGGTCGTGCACGCGGCCCTGGCCGCCCTGCTGCACCGGCTCGGCGCCGGGGACGACATCCCGGTCGGCGCGACCGTCGCCGGCCGTACCGACGCCGCCACCGAGGACCTGGTCGGCTTCTTCGTCAACACCCTGGTGCTGCGCGCCGACCTGTCGGGGGCGCCGACCTTCCGCGAGCTGCTGGCCCGGGTCCGCGAACGCGGCCTGGACGGGTACGCCCACCAGGACGTCCCGTTCGAGTTCCTGGTGGACGCGCTGCGCCCGGCCCGCTCCACCGCGCACCACCCGCTGTTCCAGGTGCTGCTGGCCTGGCAGAACGTCCCGGACGCGGTGCTCGGGCTGCCCGGTCTGGCCGAGCAGGCCGTACCGGTGGACAGCGGCGGGGCCCGGATGGACCTGGTGTTCTCGCTGACCGGCCGCCGTGCCCCCGGCGACGGCGCGCCCGCCGGGATCGACGGCGTGGTGGAGTACAACGCCGACGTCTTCGACCCGGCCACCGTGGAGCTGCTGGCCGAACGCCTGCGGCGGATGCTGCTGGCGGTGTGCGCCGCACCGGACCGCCCGGTCGCCGGGGCCGAGCTGCTCTCCCCCGACGAGCGGCAGCGGCTGCTGACCGACTGGGCCGGCACCGCCCCCGCGCCGTCCACCAAGATCGCGCCCCCCGCCACCCTGCCCGCGCTGTTCGAGGCCCAGGTGGCCCGCACCCCCGACCGGACCGCCGTCGTCGACCCCGGGCGGGAGCTGACCTACGCGCAGCTGGACGCCGAGGCCAACCGGCTGGCCCAGCTGCTGATCGCCCGCGGCGCGGGCCCGGAGCGGCCGGTCGCGGTGGCGCTGGGGCGCTCGGCCCGGTCGGTGGTGGCCATGCTCGCCGTGGTCAAGGCCGGTTCCGCCTACCTGCCGGTCGACCCCGACTACCCGGCGGCGCGGATCGCCTTCCTGCTCGACGACGCCCGCCCGGTGCTGCTGCTGACCGACGGCGGGTCGGCCGCCGCGCTGCCGGAGGGCGAGGTCCCGGTGCTGCGGCTGGACCTTCCCGAGGTGCTCGCGGAACTGGCCGCCCGGCCCGCCGTCGCACCGACCGACGCCGACCGGACCGAGCCGCTGACCCCGGCGCACGCGGCGTACATCATCTACACCTCGGGCTCCACCGGCACCCCCAAGGGCGTGCTGGTCACCCACACCGGCATCCCCGGCCTGGTCGCGGCGCAGGCCGAGGGCTTCGGGCTGGACGAGCACAGCCGGGTGCTGCAGTTCGCCTCGCCGAGCTTCGACGCCTCGGTGGCGGAGCGCTGCGACGCGCTGCTGACCGGCGCCGCGCTGGTGGTCGTCCCCAAGGAGGACCTGCTCCCCGGCGAGCCGCTGACCCGGACCTGCGAGCGCTACGGCGTGACCAATGCGACCCTGCCGCCCAGTGTGCTGGCCGCCGTGCCGGAGGGCGGGCTGCCCGCCGGGCTGTCCCTGGTGGTCGCGGGCGAGTCCTGCCCGGCCGCACTGGCCGACCGCTGGTCGGCGCACCGGCGGATGGTCAACGCCTACGGGCCGACCGAGACCACGGTGTGCGCCACCCTGACCGGGCCGCTGGTGCCCGGCGCCGGTGCCCCGCCGGTCGGCCGCCCGATCGCGGGCGCCCGGGTGTACGTGCTGGACGAAGGGCTGCGGCCGGTGCCCGCCGGTGTGCCCGGCGAGCTGTTCGTGGCGGGCACCGGGCTGGCCCGCGGCTATCTGGGCCGGCCCGGGCTGACCGCGCGCCGCTTCCTGCCCGACCCGTTCGGCGCGCCCGGCACCCGGATGTACCGGACCGGGGACCTCGTCCGGTGGCGGGCGGACGGCCGGCTGGACTTCCTCGGCCGCACCGACCACCAGGTGAAGCTCCGGGGCTTCCGGATCGAGCTGGGCGAGATCGAGTCCGCGCTGTCCGCCCACCCGGACGCCGCCCGGGCCGTGGTGACGGTCCGGGAGGACCGGCCGGGACAGCGCGCCCTGGTCGGCTACCTGGTGCCCCGGCCGGGGGCGGCGCCGGACCCGGCGGCGGTGCGGGCCGCGCTCGCCGCCGAGCTGCCGCCGTACCTGGTCCCGGCCGCCGTGGTGGTGCTCGCCGAGCTGCCGCTCACCGCCAACGGCAAGGTGGACCGCGACCGGCTGCCCGCCCCGGGCTTCGCCCCGGGCGCCGGATCCGGCCGGCCGCGCACCCCGGTCGAGGAGACCCTGTGCGCGATCTTCGCCGAGGTGCTCGGACTGCCCGAGGTCGGCACCGGGGACGGCTTCTTCGACCTCGGCGGTGACAGCATCCAGGCGATCCAGGTGGTCTCCCAGGCCCGGAGCGCCGGGCTGGTGATCAGTGCCCGGGACGTCCTGGCCCATCAGTCGGTGGGCGCGCTGGCGGCCGTGGCCGTCGCCGCGGACGGGGCGGCCGGGCCCGAGGACTCCGGCGTCGGTACCGTCGGACCCACCCCGATCACCGAGTGGCTGCGCGAACTGGACACCCCGATCGGCGAGTTCAGCCAGGAGGCGGTGATCGCCCTGCCGCCGTCCGGCGTGCTGGACCTGCCGCGGCTCACCGCCGCGCTCCAGGCGCTGGTGGACCACCACGCCGGGCTGCGCTCCCGGCTGACCGCGGGGCCGGACGGCCGCTGGGGGCTGGAGACCGGCCCGGTCGGCTCGGTGCGGGTCGCCGACCACCTGGTCCGGACGGACGCGGCCGGAGCGGACCCCGAGCAGCTTCGGGCGCTGACCGCCGCCGGGGCCGCCGCCGCCCGCCGCCTGCTGGACCCGGCCGCCGGGGTGATGCTCCGGGCGGTCTGGCTGGACGCCGGGGAGCACAGGCCCGGCCGGCTGCTGCTGGTCCTGCACCACCTGGTGGTGGACGGCGTCTCCTGGCGGATCCTGCTGCCGGACCTCCGGGCCGCCGGCGAGGCCGTGCTCGCGGGCCGTCCGGTGCTGCTGGCGCCGGTCGGCACCTCGGTGCGGCGCTGGTCCGAGCTGCTGGCCGCCGAGGCCGCGGCCCCGCACCGGCTGGCCGAACTCCCCGACTGGCAGCGGCTGCTGACCGGAACCCCGGCGCTGCTGCCCACTGCCGACACGGCCACCGGAGCAGTCACCGGCACCGGGCGGCTGGTCCTCACCCTCCCGCCCGAGGACACCGCCGCACTGCTCGGCACCGCCCCCGGCGCCTTCCACACCGGTGTGCAGGAAGTGCTGCTGGCCGCCTTCGGCATCGCCCTGGAGGAGTGGCGCCGCCGCCGCGCGCCGCTGGACCCGCCGGCCGACGGCGTCCTGGTCTCCGTGGAGAACCACGGCCGCCAGGAGGACCTCGCCGACGGCGTCGACCTGTCCCGCACCGTGGGCTGGTTCACCAGCGTCCAGCCGGTCCGGCTCGCCCCCGGCCCGCTGAGCTGGCCCCGGGTCACCGAGGCCGGGACCGAGCTGGCCGCCGCCGTCGTCCGGATCCGGGAACAGCTGGCCGCACTGCCCGGCGACGGCCTCGGCCACGGGCTGCTGCGTCGGCTCAACCCCGCGACCGCCCCGGCACTGGCCGAACTGCCCGCCCCGCAGGTCGCGTTCAACTACCTCGGGCGCTTCGCCGACGCCGGCCCGGACACCCCCTGGGCACCGGTCACCGCCGACGCGGCACTCGCCCTGGGCGACCCGGACGCCCCGGTCGGCCTGCTCACCCACCCCGTGGAGCTGAACGCCGTCACCTACGACAGCCCCGACGGCCCCCGGCTGGCGGCCGGCTGGACCTGGGCCCAGGGCGCGCTGACCGAGCCCGAGGTTCGCGAACTGGCCGAGACCTGGTTCGCCGCCCTCAGGGCCGTGACCGGCTGCGCCGCCCTGCCTGGTGCCGGCGGTCCGCCGCCCGCGCGGGACGCCGACCGCCGACGGCGCCGACCCGCCCGGACCGGCGGTCTCGTGCCGCCGGCCGACCGCACCCACGGCGTGCCGCTGTCCTTCGCCCAGCTGGACATCGTCCACCAGCCCGTCGACCCGGAGTCCTCGCACCACAACGTCATCACCGCGACCGTCCTCACCGGCACCCTCGACCCGGCGGCGCTGCGGGCGAGCCTCGACGCGATCGTGCAGCGCCACGAGGCGCTGCGGACCAGGATCGTCGAGGACGGGCCCGGCGACTGGCGCCAGTTCGCCGACCCCGTCGGCGGCTGGCCGCTCGCCGCCGTCGACCTGCGCGAGCAGCCCGCCGCCGACCGCCGGGAGGCGGTGCGCCGACTGGTCGCGGCCGAGGTGGACCGCCCGTTCCGGCTGGCCGAGGGCCCGTTGGTGCGGGGCACCCTGATCGCCACCGCCCCCGGCGAGTGGGTGCTGGTGCTGGTGCTGCACCACATCGTGGTCGACCTGTGGTCCTACGCGCTGCTGGGGCGCGAGCTGGGCGAGCTGTACGCGGCCCGGGTGCTGGGCCGCGAACCGCGGCTGCCCGCGCCGTCCGTCCAGTACCCGGACTGGGCCGCCTGGCAGCGGCGGCGGCTCGCGGACGGTGTGCTCGACGAGCACCTCGCCCACTGGGAGGGGCTGTTGGCGGACCTGCCGGCGCTGCCCCGGTTCGAGGCGCCGGAGCACCAGCGGGCCGAGGCCGTCACCGGGTACACCAGCGGCTTCGTGCTGGAGCCCGCGATCGCCTCGGCCCTCAAGGAGGCGGCGCAGCGCGAGGGCGTGACACTGTTCATGCTGCTGCTGACCGGCTTCCACCTCCTGCTGCAGAGCTATGCGCGGGGCGAGGCACCGGGGGAAGAACCTGGCGGTGACCTCGCGGTCGGCTTCCCGCTGGCCGGTCGGGAGCACCCGCAGACCGAGCAGATGATCGGCTTCTTCATCAACCCGGTCGTGGTCCGCCCCCGCCCGGCCGCCGACGCGACCGTGCGCGAGCTGCTGGCCGCCGTCCGGGCCGGCGTCCTGGACGCCCATCTGCACCAGGAGGTCCCGCTGCGGCAGCTCCGCAAGGACGCCGGGGAGGACCACAACCCGCTGCGGCTGCTGTTCAACCTGCTGAACGTCGCCGGCGACCCGCTGGACCTGCACGGCCTCACGGCGGCGCCGCTGAGCCTCGACGTCGGCGACGCCGAGGTGATCCCGGAGCTGGTCACCGAGATGCGCCCGCACAACGCCGACCTCTACCTGATGATGCACGAGTCCGAGGCCGGGCTGCGCGGCCTGTGGCTGTACTCGCCGGACCGGATCGACCCGGAGTCGATGGCAGCCATGATGCGCCAGTGGCCGTTCGTACTGGAGCTGTTGACGCACCGGCCGGACCTGCCGCTGACCGAGCTGCGGCGCCGCGTCCGCGACCGCGCCACGGGCTGACCCGCCCGCCTGCCTCCCGCGCTTCCCGACCCGAAAGGCCTTCGATGAACCGCACCGCCACCCCCGTCGCACTGATCACCGGCGGCACCCGCGGCATCGGCCGCGCCACCGCCCTGCGACTCGCCGAGGACGGCTACGACATCGCCCTCTGCTACAGCGCCGACACCGAGTCCGCCCGTTCCCTGGAGAAGGAGCTGCTGGACCTCGGCCGCACCGCCTACGTCCGCCGGACCGACGTCGCGGACGCCGAGGCCGTCCGCGACCTGGTGGACGGCGCCGAGGACGCGCTCGGCCCGATCACCGCGCTGGTCGCCTCGGCGGCGATCCTCCGCGACACCCCGCTGCTGCTGATGGAGGACCAGGACTGGCAGGACGTGCTCCAGGTCAACCTCAGCGGCGTCTACCACGCCTGCCGTGCGGTCGTCGACGGCATGGTGCTGCGCCGCCACGGCGCCATCGTCAACCTGTCCTCCGTCGCCGGGATCTGCGGCAACCCCGGGCAGACCAACTACGCGGCGACCAAGGCCGGCATCATCGGCTTCACCCGCTCGCTGGCCCAGGAGGTCGGCCGCTACGGCATCCGCGCCAACGCGGTCGCCCCCGGCTACATCGACACCGACCTGGTCGCGCAGCTGCCCGAGGAGGCCGTCGAGCGGTCGCTCGAACAGGTCGCCCTGCGCCGCCTCGGCCGCCCGGAGGAGGTGGCCGACCTGGTCGCCTTCCTGCTCTCCGACCGGGCGAGCTACCTCACCGGCGAGGTCCTCCGGATCGACGGCGGCTTCCGCTGACCCGACCGGCCGACCCGGTCGACCCGACCGGCCGACCCGACCGACAGGCCCGACCGACCCGCCCACCCCTGGAGCCCCCGTGCAATGGACCGTCCTGGTCAACGACCAGCAGCAGCACGCCCTCTACCCCGCCGACCGCCCCGCCCCCGCCGGCTGGCACCCCACCGGCTTCACCGGCTCCGAGGAGTCCTGCGCGGCCCACGTGGACGCGACCTGGCCCGACATCCGCCCGCTTCCGCCGCGCTCCTGAGAGGTGCCCTTCGGATCACGCCGAACCATTCGGAAACTTTCCTAACCAAATCCATTGACCCCGCGGCCGGGGAGCCCGATTCTGTGAGACACCCGCCGCGGGCCGTCGCCGTCCGCCGCGGGCGCCCCCCTTGACCTGCCGTCACCCCCGTGGTGTGGATCGACGAAAGCGAGTTGGCATGCGCAAGACCATCGGAGTCCGCCTGACCGCCCCGCTGCTGGCCGCCACCCTCGGTCCGGCCGCCCTCCTTCTGGCCCCGGTGGCCTCCGCCGCGGCGGACCCCGCCGTCGCGGCCGCGGACCCCGCCGTCGCGGCCGTGCCCGGGATGGCCGCCGCGCCGTACGAGTACCTCGGCTGGGGCAACCCGCAGAAGCCGACGGACGTGATGAAGGCGACCGGCGTCAAGTGGTTCACGCTGGCCTTCATCCTCTCCGACGGCGGGTGCAACCCGAAGTGGGACGGCAGCCGGCCGCTCACCGGCGGCTCCGACGAGGCCGCGATCAAGTCGATCCGGGCGGCCGGCGGCGATGTGGTGGTCTCGGTCGGCGGGTGGAGCGGCAACAAGCTGGGCGAGAAGTGTTCCAGCGCGAGCGCACTGGCCGGCGCCTACCAGAAGGTCATCGACGCCTACAAGCTCAAGGCCTTCGACATCGACATCGAGGACACCGAGTTCTCCAACGCGACGGTCCGTCAGCGGGTGGTCGACGCCCTGAAGATCGTCAAGACCAGGAACCCCGGCCTCGTCACCTACATCACCATGGGCACCACGCCCACCGGCCCGGACGCCACCGGCAAGGACCTCATCAAGCGCGGCGCGGCGGCGGGCCTCGCCAACGACGGCTGGGTGGTCATGCCGTTCGACTTCGGCGGCCACAGCGGCACCATGGGGCAGGCCTCGGTCGGCGCCATGGAGGGCCTCAAGGCGGCGGTCAAGAGCGCCTACGGCTACAGCGACGACGCCGCCTACCGGCACATCGGGGTGTCCTCGATGAACGGGAAGACCGACGAGGCCGGCGAGACCGTCACCACCGCCGACTTCCGCACCCTGCTCGGATACGCCCAGCAGCACCACATCGCCCGGTTCGCCTTCTGGTCCGTCAACCGCGACCGCGCCTGCGGCTCGGGCACCGACGCCGACGCGTGCAGCGGCGTCGCGCAGTCCCCGTACGAGTTCACCAGGATCGTCGTCCAGTACCAGGGCTGAGAACACCCCGGCCGGGGGCGGCGGTCACTCCACCGGAGCCGCGCCCCCGGCCGGTCCGCCCAGGTAGCGGCCGTCCCTGGCGACCACCCGGCCGGCCCGGACCACCAGCTCGCGCGGCGGCAGGTCGACCACGACCTGCGGGAGGCACTCGCCGGACACCAGCATGAAGTCCGCCGGCGATCCCGGCTCCAGGGTCGCCCTCGGCAGGTCGAGCAGCTCGGCGCCGCCGTCGGCGGCCAGCGCGAAGCACGCGGCCAGCTCCTCGTCCGTACGGGCGTCGGTGGTCCAGCCGAGCAGGTGGGCCCGGTGCAGCATGTCCGCGTTGCCGAACGGGCTCCAGGAGTCCCGCACACCGTCCGAACCGAGGCCCACCCGCACGCCGTGCGCCCGGAGTTCACGGAACGGCAGGACCTGGTGCGCCGAGGGCGCGACGGTGGTGAGGCCGACGCCGGACCCGGCGAGCAGCGCGGCCAGCTCGTCGAGCCGTTCGCCGCCCAGCTCCGGGACGCAGAAGGCGTGGCTGACCACGACCCGGCCGGCCAGACCGGCGGCCCTGGTCCGCGCGGCGATGTCGCGCAGCGGCGCCAGGCCCCGGTCGCCCCGGTCGTGCAGATGGACGTCCAGCCGCAGCCCGTACCGCTCGGCCAGGTCGAAGACCAGGTCGAGCTGGGCCGGTCCCTCGCCGTCCGCACCACCGTCGAACCCGGCCGGGTCGATGCCGCCGACCGCGTCGATCAGCCCGCTCGCCGCCGCCTCGGCCAGCAGCGCCCCAGCCCCGGGGGTGCGGCGGACGCCGTGCTGCGGGAAGGCGACCAGCTGGAGGTCCAGCGCCCCGGCCAGCCGCTCCCGCACCTCGGCCAGACCGGTCACCCCGGCCAGGCCGAAGGCGGGCGCGACGTCCACGTGCGCCCGGACGGCGCGGGTTCCGGAGGCCACGGCGTGGGCGAGCAGCCGGTGGGCGCGCTCGGCCAGCGGGGTGCGCTGGTGCCGGTGGAGGTCGACGTCGCCCCGGACGTACTCGGGCAGCGAACCGGCCGGGCGCCGGCTGTACCAGGGCTCGCCCCAGGCGGTCTTGTCCGGGTGGATGTGCGCGTCCACCAGGGTGGGCAGCGCGATCCGGCCCGCGCCGTCGACCACCTCCGGCTCGGCGCCCTCCGGGATCCGGTCGACCAGCAGGCCGTCGACAGCGACCAGGTCGACGGCCCGTTCGGCGCCGTACGGGCGGACGTCGCGGAAGACGGTGACGGCGGGGGCGGCCATGGGGGTCAGCCTCTCGGTACGGGGGGCGCTGAGGACGGGAAACACCCAGTGTCCCGCCGATTCCCGGCCGGGGGATCGACCGATCGGAGGACACCGCTGTCCACCGGCCGTCGCCCCCGGACGGGCCGAGCCGCCGATTCCCCGCCGGGGCCCGATGGCGCAGGGTGGGAGGCGGCCCAGTCCGAGGAGGAGCCGTGACCACCCGCGCCGCACTCGCCCGCACCGCTGTCCTGACCGCGCAGACCGCGCTGACCGCCACCCTGCTCGCCGCCTGCGGCAGCCCGGCCCCCGCCCCGGCGCCCGCGCCGACGTCCGCCTCCGCTCCGGCACCCGTGCCCACGCCGCCCCCGACAGCGACCCCCACACCGGCCGCCGCCTCCCCCACCCTCCTCGTCACCGACTTCGGCGCCGACACCGTCACCTTCGTCGACCCCTCCCGCCCGGGCCGCGCCGCCGACCTGGGCTCCGTCCGCGTCGGCGCCGCCCCGTACGGCCTCGCCGTCGCACCCGACGGCACCGCGTGGGTCGCCACCGCCGAGGGCGTCGCCGTCGTCGACACCCGCACCCGCACCCGCGTCGCCCTGGTCCCCCACACCACCCGCACCGGGCCGGTCACCACCGGCGAGTACCGGGGCGGCGGCATGGGCATCGCGCTCTCCCCGGACGGCGCCCGCGCCTACGTCGGTGTCAACGTGCCCGGCGGCAACGGCACCCTGGAGGTCGTCGACACCGCGACCCGGACGGTCGTCCAGGTCGTCCCGGTCGGCCGCCGGCCCTTCGACGTGGACGTCTCCGCCGACGGGCGCCAGGTCTACGTCACCGACCACGACTCCTTCGACGTCACCACGGTCGACACCGCCACCTGGGCCACGCGCCGGACCGAGGTCGCGCCGTACGGCACCGAGGGCGGGCTCGGTTCCTGGCTCAAGCCGCACTACACCGCCGTCCGCCCCTCCGACGGCGCCCTGCTGCTCCCCTTCGAGGGCGAGCGCCTCGCCGTGGTCGACCCCTCCACCGGCCGGGTCACCGTCGAGCCGATGACCGCCAACACCCATCAGCACGGCGTCACCGCCGCACCCGACGGCACCCTCTACATCGTCGGGACCGGCCCGATCGACCCCGCCACCGACGCCGGACCGTCGCTCACCGTCCGCGCTCCCGACGGCAGCGAGCGCCTCGTCCCGCTGGACGGCCCGCACGAGACCGTCACCCTGTCCCCCGACGGCCGCACCGCCTACGTCTCCGGCGGCTTCACCCGCGAGGGCGGCTGGGACGGGCTCACCGTGGTCGACACCGCCACCGGCCGCAGCACCCGCCTCCCCGTCGGCCACCGCCCGCTCGCCGTCGCCGTCCTCCCGCACCGCCCCTGACGGAGGATCCCGAAGGACCGACGCGCCGAAGGACCGACGCGCCGAAGCCGCCGTGCGGCAGGTTCACGCGCTGCGCCGGCGGATCGCGCGGCGTTCGGCTTCCGTCGTCCCGCCCCAGATGCCCTCCACGGCGACGTTCAGCGCCCAGTCCAGGCACTCCGGCGCCACCGGACAGCGGCCGCACACGGCCTTCGCCTCCTCGTTCTGCGCGACGGTCGGGAAGCTGGTGCCGCTCCCGATGGGGAAGAAGAGTTCGGGGTCCGTGCCCCGGCATCCGGCCGACGCACGCCAGTTCATCTCCCGCACGGTGCCCTCCGTTCTCGCGGTCTCCTCCTCCATGACTGCGCAGGGGCGGCGATTGTGACATTGGCCGCCGGGGCAAGGAGATCGTGACATTGGCCGCCGGGCGCGGCGGGAGGCCGAGGACGTCGCGGCGGTGCGGCAGCCCGCCGGGTACGGGCGGCCGGTCCGGCCCTGGACGTCCACCGGCCCCCGGACCGGGCAATCGCTCTGTCCTATAAGCCAGTTGACGTATCTTCCGCTTCGGATCCCCCTCGATCGTTGACGACCGGCCGTCCGGCGGATTGGCTTCCCGGAAAGCCCGCCACCGGGAGGGAGCCCGGCCGGGCGACCTGAGGGGAACCCTTGATGACACATACCAGCCGGACGTCCCGCAACCGATGGCTCGCGGGCGGCGGAGCGCTGGCCGCGGCCGCCGTGATCGCCGCCACCGCCGCCCCGGCCCAGGCCCTGGCCCGGCCGGTGGCGCGCGGTACCGTCCAGATCAGCACCGGGGTGAACGGCACCGCGCCCGACGGACAGTCGGCCGGCCAGGGCATCAGCGCCGACGGCCGCTACGCCCTGTTCACCTCCTGGGGCACGAACCTGGTGGGGCAGCCCGGGAAGGGCGGGCGCGACGCCTATGTGACCGATCTGCGCAACGGGCGCACCGAGCGGGTCAACCTCTCCGACGCGGACGAGCCGCTGAACGGCTTCACCGACTACGTCGCGATCAACGCCAACGGCCGTTACGTCGCCTTCGACAGCGAAGCCGAGGGCGTGGCCCCCGGCGCACGGGTGACCGGGCGCGACGAGGTGTACCTGCGCGACCGCTGGACGGGGCGCACCGAGCTGGTCAGCGGCAGCGCCGCCGGGACCGACACCGACCGGTACCACGCCTCCTACGCACCCTCGATCAGCGCGGACGGCCGGTACGTGGCGTTCGTGTCCTCCCGGACCGACCTCGACCCGACGGTGGTGGACACCGAGCCTCCGGCCACCGGCGCCGACCCCTCGCTCGCCCGGCCGTACACCTGGAAGTACAACGTCTACCTCACCGACCGGCGGACCCACACCACCCGGCTGATCTCCCGGGACGTGAACGGCAAGCCGGGCGAGAGTCTCTCGGTGCACCCGACGATCAGCGCGGACGGCCGCACCATCGGCTTCTCCTCGCTCTCGGCGCTGCTGCCGGAGGAGCAGCCGACCGCGGCACCCGCCCCCGCCGACGTGGAA
Organism: Streptomyces sp. XY431; assembly: GCF_001279805.1. Taxonomy (NCBI): domain Bacteria; kingdom Bacillati; phylum Actinomycetota; class Actinomycetes; order Kitasatosporales; family Streptomycetaceae; genus Streptomyces; species Streptomyces sp. XY431. Next base: position 16,864 of record NZ_LGDO01000013.1, on the reverse strand, counting down.
CCGACCCCGGGCGCCGCCGAGGCCGCGCGCCGGATCACCCCGCCGGGGGCGGCGCAGTCGCTCGCCTCCCATCCGACCTCCGCCGTCTACTACGTCTACGACGTGCCCGCCGGGCGGCTGACCCCGGTGAGCACGGGCACCGACGGCGTCCTGGGCAACTCCAGCTTCGCGGCGACGATCAGCCCCGACGGGCGGCGCGCGATCTACACCCTGGCCGAGCCCGGCGGCTCGACCAACGGTCACCGCTACCACACGGTGCTCCACGTCCGGGACCTGCGGACGGGCACCGTGACCAAGGTCAGCGGCGGCCTGCCGGGCACCAGCTCGGTCGGCTCCTCGGACCACGGCTCGATCACCGCCGACAACCGCTGGCTCTACTTCGAGTCCGCCGCCGACAACCTGGTGGCCGGCCCGCAGCACGCGGACTGGGACGTCTACCGCCAGGACCTGCGCACCGGCCGCACCGAGCGGGTCTCCACCGCCGCCGACGGCTCGCTCGGCAACGGTTCGTCGCGGGAACCCTTCGTGGACGCCGCGGGCCGCACGGTGCTGTTCGGTTCGACCAGCCGCAACCTGGTGGCCGGCACCGACGCTCCGGCGGCCGAGGACGCCCAGGTCTTCACCACGTCCGTCGGCCGCCACCGGGGCGACGGCGACGACCGGGGCGAGAACGAGAACGGCTGACGGGCCGGGAGGGCCGGTCAGTACGGGCCCGACCGGCCGCACCGGCCGGTCGGGCCCGACACGCCGGCCGGGCGGCGGCCTGCTTTGCGATTAATAATGTCCAGTATTAATCTTGGACCCATGGCAAGGACGTCGGCGGGCCACGACACCCGCGAGAGGCTGCTCCGGGCAGCGGAGGAACTCTTCGCCACCCGGGGTGTGGAGGCCTCGCTCACCAAGGACATCGTCCGACTGGCCGGACAGAGCAACCCGTCCGCCGTGCAGTACCACTTCGGCTCCCGCGAGGGGCTGCTGGAAGCGATCATGGCCGCCCGGCAGGAACGCACCGAGCGGGCGCTCGCGCCGCGGCTCGCCACCCTGGCGGAGCAGGACCTCCCCGGGCTGCTCGACGCCCTGGTCACCGCCGAGGCCACCGAGCTGCGCACCGAGCAGGGCCGGCACTGCCTGCGGATCTCGGCCCAGGTCAGCCGCGGCAGCGGCGTCCGCACCCGGACCCCGCACCCCACCCTCGCGGGCGGCGGCTACTGGCGGCTGATCGCGCTCGCCGAGCAGCGGATCTCCGGCCTTCCGGAGCCGATCCGGCTGGAGCGGCTCGACCTCGCGCTCACCCTGATCGGCGCGGCGCTGGCCGACCGGGCGCAGCAGTACCTCACCGGGTCCACCCCCCTGACGGACGAGGAGACCTTCCTCGCCGACCTGGTGACGATGTCCGCCGCCATGCTCTCCGCCCCCACCCCTTCGAGGAGCACGTCATGAACGACCTGACCGGCAAGACCGTCATCATCACCGGCGGCGCCCGCGGCCTCGGCGCCGAGGCCGCGCGGCTGGCCGTCGCCGCCGGTGCCAACGTGGTCATCACGGACGTCCTGGAGGAGGACGGCCTGGCCACCGCCGCCGAGCTCGGCGGGCGGGCCCGGTTCGTGCGGCACGACGTGACCTCCGAGGAGGACTGGCAGCGGGTGGTGGACCACGCGGTGGCGGAGTTCGGCGCGGTGCACGGTCTGGTCAACAACGCGGGGATCTCCACCGGCACCCTGCTCGCGGACGAGAGCGTGGCGTACTTCCGCAAGGTGCTGGACGTCAATCTGACCGGGGTGTTCATCGGGATGAAGACCGTCGTCCCGGCGATGCGCGCGGCCGGCGGCGGCTCCATCGTCAACATCTCCTCGGCGGCCGGCCTGATGGGCCTCGCCCTGACCGCCGGTTACGGCGCCTCCAAGTGGGGCGTGCGCGGCCTCAGCAAGATCGGCGCGGTCGAGCTGGGCACCGAGCGGATCCGGGTCAACTCGGTGCACCCGGGCATGACCTACACCCCGATGACGGCGGCGGTCGGCATCCGGCAGGGTGAGGGCAACTACCCCAACACCCCGATGGCCCGCGTCGGCGAGGCCCCCGAGATCGCCACCGCCGTGGTCTACCTGCTGTCCGACGACGCCTCCTACGTGACCGGCGCCGAACTCGCGGTGGACGGCGGCTGGACCACCGGGCCGACCGTCAAGTACGTCATGGGGCAGTGAGCCGGGCGCTCCCCCAGGCCCCTTGACGGAGCCCTCCCGCGCGCCGCGTCCCGGAACGTTCCCGGGGCGCGGCGCGCGGCGGTCCGTCATCCGCTTCTCGCCGGACCTACCGCACCCCGTCGAGCAGCACCGGGAGCTCGCGGTGCCCGTTGGAGATCAGCGACTCGACGGGCCGCAGCTCGGCGTCCGGGGCGAGGGCGAGGTCCGGGAACCGCTCGAAGAGCAGACGCAGGGCCGTCGCCCCCTCCAGCCGGGCCAGCGGGGCGCCGAGGCAGAAGTGCGGGCCGTGGCCGAAGGCCAGGTGGTCCTTGACCGGGCGGGTGACGTCGAAGACGGCGCCGTCCTCGCCGTAGCGGACGGGGTGGCGGCCGGCGGCGGCGTAGGAGGCGAGGATCGGGTCGCCCTTGCGGAGGACCACCCCGCCGGGCAGCTCGATGTCCTCGACGGCGTAGCGCAGCGGCAGGTGCGCCACGGGCGCGTCGCGGCGCAGCGCCTCCTCGACCACATCGCCCCAGCCGACCTTGCCGGCCCGGACCAGGGCGAGCTGTTCGGGGTGGGTGAGCAGCGCGGCGATGGCGTTGTCGATCAGGTTGACGGTGGTCTCGTAACCGGCCGAGACGACCAGCAGGAGGGTGTCGCGCAGCTCCTCCTCGGTCAGCGCCGAGGCACCGGCGGTCACCGCCGCCCCCTCCGACCCGCTTGCCCCCTCGGCCACGTCCTCCCCGTCTCCGGTGTCGCGGGCGGCGATCAGCAGCGAGGTCATGTCGTCGGCGGGCTCGCGACGCTTGGTGGCGATCAGCTCGTCCAGCATGCCGTAGAAGGACGTCAGGTTGGCGACGGCCTCCTCGGCAGTGCGGGTGGTGTCGAAGACCCGGTCGACGGTGGTGCGGAAGCTGTCGGTGAGGGAGTCCGGGAGTCCCAGCAGCCGGGCGATGACCTGGATCGGCAGCCGGTAGGCGAGGTGTTCGCGCAGGTCGACGGGGGTGCCCGGCGGCATCGCGGCCAGTTCGTCCAGCAGGGTGTCCGTCAGCTGCTCGACCTGCTCGGTCATGGCGTTGATCCGGCGGACCGAGAACGCGGTGCCGACCAGTCGGCGCAGCCGCCGGTGCTCCGCGCCGTGGGCGGTGAACATGTTGCGGGCAGCCACCCAGATCGCCAGCGGCCAGGTGGGGACGACCTCGGCGAAGTCCGGCCAGTGCTGGACGCCGTCCTTGGACACCCGGGGGTCCTTGAGCAGTTCCTCCAGCAGCTCCGGGTCGGCCACCGCCCAGGCCCGCACCCCGAGGATGTCGATGGGCGTCGCCGGGCCGCGCTCGAACAGCTCGGCGGTCTCGGCGTCGCGGTTGCGACCGGTCGGGTCCAGCACGAGTCGTTCCACGGGGGCTCCTTCGGTCGGGTGACGGAGGCGCGCGGCGGTCGGGCCGCGCACGGGGACGAGCATGCCGCCGCGCGCCGGTCACGTCGAGAGGGCCTTTGCAGCACGGACAGTGACGGTGCATCAGGCGAACGTCCCCGACGCACCGCGTCCGGCGTGCGCGACGGCCCGGGCACCGGGGTCGCCACTCGCGGCCCCGGCGCCGCCGACGGGGCGACACCGCTGACGGGGCGACTACCGGTGAGTACGGCGTGGTCGGCGTGGCGGCCCGGGGACGCTGCTCCGGATCGATGCGCAACCGCGCCGAAGACCGGGAGCCGTTCATGCCGCCGTCCGACCCGCCGTCCGATCCGCCGTCCGACCCGCCGTCCGATCCGCAGCCCGACCCGCCGTCCGATCAGAAGCCCGACCCGCGGTCCACGCCGAGGTCCACGCCGCCGTCCGGCCGCCGCGGCCCCGCCGCCGCCGCGCCACCGGCCAAGCGCTCGGGGCTGCGGCGGCTCGGTGAGTGGTGCGCCCGCCACTCCCTGCTGGTCATCGTGCTGTGGATCGTGGCGCTGGCCGCCGTCCAGACGGCGAACAAGACGGTCGGCGGCGACTACTCGGACGACTTCTCGCTGCCCGGCTCCCAGGCGCAGCAGGGTCAGCAGGTCCTCCAGGCGCACGTCCCGGCCGCCGCCGGCACCAGCTCCCAGGTGGTGCTGCACGACGCCCAGGCCCTGACCGGCTTCGCCCCGCAGGTGTCCCAGGTGGTCGCCTCGCTGGAGCAGCTGCCGCACGTGCTGGGCGCGCAGAGCCCGCTGCCGCCGGCCGGGCAGCCCGCCCCGCCCGGCGGGCCGCTGGCCGCGGACGGTCTGACCGGCTACATCACGGTCCGCTTCGACACCAACCCGACCCTCCTCGACCCGGACTACCTGGCCGGTGTGGACGCGGCGGTGGCCCCGCTGCGGGAGGCCGGCGTCCAGGTCGAGTACGGCGGCCCGCTGGGCGAGCTGGCGCAGCCCGAACCCGACGACCGCCTCAGCGAGGTGATCGGCTTCGCGGTGGCGATCGTCGTCCTGCTGATCGGCTTCCGCAGCGCGATCGCGGCCGGACTGCCACTGGTGACGGCACTGTTCGCGGCCGTGGTCGGCCTCGGCGTACTGGGGCTGATCGCGGCGCTGTCCACCTTCGCGACCGTCGCGCCCACCCTGGCCACGATGATCGGCATCGGGGTCGGCATCGACTACGCGCTCTTCCTGCTCACCCGGCACCGACAGAACCTGATGGACGGAGTGGATCCGGTCTCCTCGGCCGGACAGGCGGTGGCCACCAGCGGCCGGGCGGTGCTGGTCTCGGGCTGCACCGTGATCATCGCGCTGTCCGGGCTGTCGGTGTCGGGCATCTCCTTCATGGCCAAGCTCGGCGTCGCCGCCGCGGTCACCGTGGTGTCGGCGGTCCTCGGCGCGCTCACCCTGCTGCCGGCGCTGATGGGGCTGATCGGCCGCCGGATGGACCGGATCACCGTCGGCCGCCCGATCGCCGAGAGCAACGGCGAGGACGGTGCGGAGACCGGTGTCTGGCACCGCTACGCCCGCCGGGTCGAAGGGCGCCCCTGGTGGTACCTGATCGCCGGTGTGGTCGCGCTGGGGATCCTGGCGATCCCGCTGTTCTCCATCCAGCTCGGCCACATCGGGGACGGCGCCGACTCCACCGACTTCACCGACCGGCGCGCCTACGACCTGATGTCCGAGGCCTTCGGTCCCGGCTCGAACGGCCCGCTGACCCTCGTGGTCGACCAGAGCGCCGTCCCCGCCGAGAACCGGCCGGGCGTCCAGAGCGCCGTGCAGCAGGCCCTCACCGGCCTGCCCGGCGCGGCGAGCGTCGGCCCGCTGCAGCTCAGCCCGGACGGCCTGGTGCTGTTCAACACCGTCGTCCCCAGCACCTCGCCGCAGGAGCAGGCCACCACCGACCTGGTCGACAACCTGTCGGACACCGTACTGCCGGACTCGGTCGCCGGCACCGGCGCGAAGACCTACGTCACCGGCAACACCGCCGCCCAGGTCGACTTCCTGGACATCGTGTCGAGCCGGCTGGTCCTGATCATCGCGGTGGTGGTCGGACTCGCCTTCCTGATCATCCTCGCCGTCTTCCGCGGCCTGCTGGTCGCCGTCAAGGCCGCCGTGCTCAACCTGCTGTCGATCGCGGCCTCCTACGGGGTGCTGGTGGCGGTCTTCCAGTGGGGCTGGGGCGGCCCGGCCCTCGGGGTGAACGGCACGGTCCCGATCGAGAGCTACGTCCCGATGATGATGTTCGCGATCGTCTTCGGACTGAGCATGGACTACGAGATCTTCCTGCTCTCCCGGGTGCACGAGGCCTGGCTGCGCACCGGCCGCAGCCAGGACGCCGTCGCGCACGCCCTGGAGATCACCGCCCGGGTGATCTCCTGCGCCGCGCTGATCATGGTGAGCGTCTTCGCCGCCTTCATCGTCAGCGACAACATCGTGATCAAGATGATGGGCCTCGGCCTGGCGGTCAGCGTCCTGGTGGACGCCACCATCGTCCGCCTGCTGCTCGTCCCGGCGGTGATGACCCTGCTCGGCGCCTCCGCCTGGTGGACCCCCCGCTTCCTCGACCGGATCCTCCCCCACATCGACGCCGAGGGCGAGAGCGAGCCGGTATAGGGGATCGTCACCCCCCGCCCGGACGGGGACCACGCACTGCGGCGGACCCGAGCCGGAAGAGGCCCGGGGCCGCCGCCCCCCGTCCTTGCGGGAACGACTCTTCCGCCGCCCACCACGGATCCGCCCCGGTTCGGCCACCGGCGGGCCATGGCTCGTTCATGGCGGGCCCGTGGCAGGCGTGTTGGCGCACGGACGACCGTCTGCCAGAGTGGCCCCCAGGGGAGCCCGGGGGTGGTGCGGGCGGCTGGACGACGGGGGTCGGACGTGGAACTGAGGGTGCTCGGGCCGATCGAGGCGGAAGCCGACGGCCGGGCGGTCCGCCTGCCGGGCGGCCGGGCCCGCGTCCTGCTCGCCGTCCTCGCGGTGCACCACGGGCGGCCCGTGACCGTCGAACGGCTCACCGACGCCCTGTGGGGCACCGAACCGCCGGCCACCGCCCGCGCCCAGGTGCAGGCCATGGTGGCGGCGCTCCGGCGGGCCGCCGCCGAACGCGACCCCGCCCGCACGGGCGTGATCAGGACGGCGGAGACCGGCTACCTGCTGTGTGCCGAGGCGGTGGACACCGACCTGGGCCGCTTCGAACGGCTCGTCCACGAGGGCCGGGCGGCCGCGGCCCGGCAGCGGGCCGACGAGGCGGTCGACCGGTTCCGGGCCGCGCTCGCGCTCTGGCGCGGACCCGCGTTCGACGGGCTCGCGGCCGAACCGCTGCACACGGAGGCGGAACGCCTGGAGGAGGACCGGCTGACGGTCCTGGAGGAGTGCCTGGAGCTCGAACTCGCCCGCGGCCCGCGGCCGGACCTGGTCGCGGTGGTCCGCACCGTGATCCGCGCCCACCCGCTCCGGGAGTCCGCGCACCGCCTGCTGATGCTCGCCCTGCACCGGTCGGGCCGCACGGCGGAGGCGTTGACGGCCTATCAGGAGGCCCGGTCCGCCCTCACCGCCGAGCTCGGCGTCGAGCCGGGCGCCGCGCTCCAGGAGCTGCACTGGGGCATCCTCGCGGAGGACCCGGCGCTGCTCCTCGCGCAGTCCCTCGCACCGGCGGGCGGGCGGCCGGCCCTCCAGGACCTGTCCGCCCCAGCCCTGCCCGCTCCGGTCCCGCCCGCCCCCGTCCGGGCCCCGCTGTTCGGCCGGGATGCCGAGCTGGCCGAGCTGCGGACGCTGCTCGCCACCCGACGGCTGGTGACCCTCGTCGGCCCGCCCGGAGTCGGCAAGACGCGGCTCGCACTCGCCGCCGCCGAAGAGGCAGCCACCACCGGGACCGCGACCGGCACCGGCACCGTCCTGGGCACCGGAGCCGTCCTGGGCACCGGCGCCCCGCCCGTCGAGCTGGACGCGGTGGCCGATCCCGAGCTCGTGCCCGCCGCCGTCGCCGCCGCGCTCGGACTGCCCACCGGACCGGGCCGGCCGATCCTCGACACCCTCACCTCGGGCCTGGCCGCACGTGACACCCTGCTCGTGCTCGACAACTGCGAACACCTGCTGGAGGCCTGCGCCGCCCTGGTCGACCACCTGCTCGCCCGCTGCGGCGGGCTGCGGATCCTCGCCACCAGCCGCGAACCGCTCGCCGTGCCCGGCGAGACCGTCCGCACCACGGTCCCCCTGGACCTGCCCGCGACCGACCGCGCCGAGGAGGTCCTGCGGTCCGGGGCGGGTCGGATGCTGGCCGACCGGGCCGCCGCCCAACTGCCCGCCTTCGCCGTCACCGAGCGGACCGCGGCCCCGCTGGCCCGGATCTGCCGCGCCACCGAGGGCCTGCCGCTGGCGCTGGAACTCGTCGCCGCCCAGCTGCGCACCTTCACCCTCGCCGAAGTCTCCGCCCGGCTCGACCAGCAGCTGGAGCTGCTCGCCCGACGGCGGGCCCGGCCCGCCCGGCACGCCTCGCTGCGGTCCGCGATCGAGTGGAGCCACCGGCTGCTGACCGACGAGGAGCGCGAGGTCTTCGCCCGGCTGGCGGTCTTCGCCGGCGGCTTCACCGCCGAGGCCGCCCGGGCGGTGGTCGGCGGCCCCGGCCCCGGACCGGCCGCCCGCCGGGTCGACCCGGCCCTGCGGGACCTGGTCGACCGCTCCCTGGTGGTGACGGAGCCCGGTACCGACCCGGCGCGCTACCGGCTCCCGAGCGCCATCCGGGAGTTCGCCGCCGAGCAGCTGTCCCGCACCGGCCCCGACGTGCCGGACCGGGCACTGCGACGGCACGCCGACCACTACCGGGCGGTCGGCGCCCGGGTCGAGGAGGGGGAGGCCGACGGGACCGACATCACCCTGCGCGCCTCGCTGCGGCTCGACCTGCCGAACCTGCGGGCCGGACTCGACTGGTCGCTCGGCTCCGGCGACCGGCCGGCGGGCGACCCGGTCCTCGGGGCCGACCTCGTCGGAGCGACGGCGTGGCTCTGGGGAGCGCTGCCCAGGGAGGGGCTGTACTGGGTCGGGCGCGCACTGGCCCGGCTGGAGCAGGCCGCACCGCCCGAGGCGTCCCGGCACGTGCGGTACGCGGCGGGCATGATCTCCTTCAGCATCGACCTCAACGCCTCCGGGGACCTGCTGGCCGAGGCCGCCCGGCTGGCCGAGTCCTGCGGCGACGTCCCGCTCCAACTGGAGGCCCTGGCCCAGCTCTCCGTCGTGCGCTGCCTCCAGGGCCGCGCGGTGGAGGCCGTCGCCATCACGGACGGCGTCCTGCCGCCGGTGCTGCAGTACGGCAGCGAGGTCGCCGCGGCGCGGATGCGCACCGCGACGGCCATCGCCCAGCTCGGCGCCGGACACCTCGACCGGGCCGCCGAACAGCTCGCCCTCGCCGAGGAGGTCCTGTCCGCGGCCGGAGCGCGGACCCCGCTGGCCGCCTCGCACTGGGCCCGGGCCGAGGTCGCCTTCTACGGCGGCGACCCGGCCGGCGCCGTCCTGCTCGCCGAGGCCTCGCTCCGGCACACCACCGGCACCGACGACCTGTTCGCCCTGGTGTGCCGGCGCTCCCACCACGCCCGCAGCCTCCACGCGGTGGGCGCCCGCCGGGAGAGCGCCCACCGGCTGGCCGCCGTCCTGCGCGACTGCCTGGAGGCCGGGCTGTGGATGCCCGCGGTGGACGCCCTGGTCACGGCCGCCCGCCACGAGGCCGACGCCGGCCGCCCGGACCGGGCCGCCGTCCTGCTCGCCGGCGTCCGGCCCCTGCGCGACCGCACCGGCCGGCACCCGGCCCCGGTCGAACTCCCCCTGCACCGGACTCTCGACGAGCAGCTGCGCACCGTCCTCCCCGCCCCGGCCCACGCCGACGCGACCCGCAGGGGCACCGCGATGACCGCCGAGGCCCTCATCGGGTACGCCCTGAGCACCCTCTGACACCTCCCCGCCCACCGGGGAGGTCAGCCGGTGGGCGGGCCTCCGGGCGCCGCCGGGCCGGGCCGCCCGGGCGGCTCGCCCATGGGCAAGCGCGGCAGGGCGTACGGGTGGTTCTCGACCAGATACCCGATCAGGTGCTCGCGCAGCCGGCAGCGGAGCTCGAACGCGTCCTCGGCGTTCGCGGCGGTGGCGAGCGCCCGCACCACGATGGTGGTGGGCGTGGTGTCGACCACCTGGAGGGCACTGCCCTCGCCGTCCCACAGCGGTTGCCCGGACAGGAAGGCGTCGAACTCCTCGCGCAGCTTCCCGACCGGCGCGTGGTGGTCGAGGTGCAGCAGCGCGGTGCCGGTGATCCGGCTGGTCCGGCGGGACCAGTTCTCGAACGGACGGCCGACGAAGTACGACATCGGCATGACGATCCGCCGCTGGTCCCAGGTCGCGATCACCACCGCCGTCAGCGTGATCTCCTCCACCGTCCCCCACTCGCCCGCCACCACGACCACGTCACCGATCCGGGCCAGGTCCCCGAACGCCATCTGGACACCGGCGAAGACGTTGCCGAGCGTGCTCTGGGCCGCCACCCCCGCCACCAGACCGACCAGCCCGGCGGAGGCGAGCAGACTCGTCCCGACCCCGCGCACCGCCGGGAAGGTCATCAGGATCGCGCCCAGCGTCGCCAGCGCCACGACCGCCTGGCAGATCCGGCCCAGCAGATCGGCCTGGGTCCGCGCCCGCCCGGCCCACGCCGGGTCCCGGCGGTGCACGGCGATCCGCACGGTGCCGTCCACCAGCAGCGCCACCACCCGGGCCCCCAGCCAGCCGCCGGCGGCGATCGCCAGGATCACCACCAGGTGCCGCAGCGCGTCCCGGGCGGCGGGCGGCGCGTCGATCCACGGCAACGCGCCGAGCAGGAGCAGGCACGCCGTCAGCGCCAGCAACGGCCGCCGGCACCGGGCCAGCACGCCCGGCACCCCGGCCGCCCCGCCGTCCGCCCCCGACCGCCGCGCCACCGCGCGCGCGACCCGGTCCAGGCCGTACGCGAGCAGCACCGCCGCGAGGGCCGCCACCGCCAGTCGTACCGGACTCCACCCCATGTCCCGCTCTCCCGTCCGCTCCGCCGCCGGGCCACCGCGCCCCGTCCGCCGCCTCGCCTTTCCCGCCCGGGCCGGACCACACCTCCCGGCGGGCGGGTGGCATGGATCCGGCGGACCGGGGCACCCGAGCGGTGCACGTCCGCCGCAGCGGACGTGCACCGGCCCCAACGACGGAAGGGAGAAGGACACATGAGCGAGGGCGTCAACCTCTGGCAGTTCCGCGACACTTCCGGCCACACCGCCGGTACCGACCTCATCGGATTCCACGTGGAGGCCGTGGACGGCCCGGTCGGCAAGGTGGACCGCCTCTCCGAGGCGATGGGCTCGCAGTACCTGGTCGTCGACACCGGCCCGTGGATCTTCGGCCGCCTCGTACTGCTCCCCGCCGGCACGGTCATCCGGATCGAGATCGGCGAACAGAAGGTCTACATCGACCGCACCAAGGACGACATCAAGCACAGCCCCACCCTGGGCGTCGAGGACACCGACCGCGGCCCGGACTTCCAGGACCGCTACGCCCTCTACTACAGCCCGTTCTACGGCGGCCGCCGCTTCTGACCGGGCTCGAGGGTGAACGCCCGAGAGCCATAGGGGCAGTGAAACGGCCCCGGACCTGCACAAAGGCCCGGGGCCGCTATCACGGCGCTGACGTTTCTGCTCAGCCTCCACCGGCTCTCCCGGAACGGCAGCCGTCCCGCCGCCGGCGAACCGACCGACGTCGGCCGCTGACCTCGACGACAGCGAAGGCTCGGTGGCGGTCCCCTTCGCCGTTCCCGGCTCCTGTGCCGGCGGAGAGTGGCTGTACCTTCAGTGCCGCATTCCTCGCAGACGGGCCTGACGGCGGGCGTCAGCAGCCGCCGTTGGTGGAGCAGGAGGCGCCGGAGTCGCTGCCGACGGTGAGGGTGATGAGCTGGGGTGCGGCGGGGGTCGAGCAGCAGCCCCCGTCAGCGTCGGCCGGTGCGGCGGGCTCGTCGAAGAGGCCGGCGCCGCCGCAGACGCCGGTTTCGGGGAGGGTGAGCTCGACTCGGGTGGCGGCTTCGTGGTCGCCGGCGAGGTGGGCGGTGATGGAGCGGACCTGCTCGTAGCCGGTCATGGCGAGGAAGGTCGGGGCGCGGCCGTAGGACTTCATGCCGACGAGGTGGACGCCCTGTTCGGGGTGGGAGAGCTCGTTCACGCCGTGGGGGTAGACGGTGCCGCAGGAGTGCTGGTTGGGGTCGATCAGCGGTGCGAGGGCGGTCGGGGCCTGGAGTCGCTCGTCCAGGCCGAGCCGCAGCTCGCCGAGGAAGGACAGGTCGGGCCGCAGGCCGGTGAGGACGATGACCTCGTCGAGGTCCTCCGCGCGGTGGCCGTCCTCGGAGACGAGGCCGAGCTTGCCGCCGGTCTCCTCGACGGCGGCGGTGCGGAAGCCGGTGAGGGCGCTGGCGTGGCCACTTTCGACGGCTGCCTTGGCGGCCTGGCCGAGTGCGCCGCGGGCGGGGAGTTGGTCGGCGCTGCCGCCGCCGAAGGTGGAGCCGGTGATGCCGCGCCGGAGTACCCAGACGGCGTGGGTGCCGCTCTCCTGCTTCGCAAGGTCGGCGAGCGCGGCCAGGGCGGTGAAGGCGGAGGCGCCGGAGCCGACGACGGCGGTGCGGCGGCCCGCGTACCGGGCACGGACGGCGGGGTCCTTGAGGTCGGGGACGCGGTACGAGATCCGGGCGGCATGGGTCTTCTCGCCGATCGCGGGCAGGCCGTCGGCGCCGAGCGGGCTGGGCGTGGACCAGGTGCCGGAGGCGTCGACGACCGCGGCGGCGGTGATCCGCTCCTCGGCGCCGTCGGCACTGGTGAGGTGGACGGTGAAGGGCTCGGTGTCGCGGCCGGAGTCGACGACGCGGTCGCGGCCGGCGCGGGCGACGCCCGTCACCCGGGTGTTGTACCGGACCTTGTCGCCGAGGGCATCGGCGAGCGGCTGGAGGTAGAGCTCGGCCCAGTCGGCGCCGGTCGGGCAGGTCGCGCCGTCGGGGCGGGTCCAGCCGGTGGGGGTGAGGATCTCCTCGGCGGCGGGGTCGACGAGTTCGGACCAGGTGGAGAACAGCCGCACGTGGCCCCACTCGCGGACCGCGCTGCCGGCTGCCGGGCCAGCTTCGAGTACCAGCGCGGGGAGGCCGCGTCCGGCGAGGTGGGCGGCGGCGGCCAGGCCGACGGGGCCGGCGCCGATGACGAGGACGGGCAGGTCGGAGCCTTCGGACATGGCGGTGGTCCCCTTCGGACGAGCGGTCTCGGGTGGCCGGAGCATCGGCTGATTCGACAACTGTCGATGTACTGGCGATCTCGACCTTGCCACCCAGGATCGACAGATGTCAACATAGACATATGTCGAATTTGGAGTTGACGGTCCTGGAGTCCGAGGCCGTTCCGTGCTGCCCGCCGATCACCTCGGCGGAGCTGTCGGCGCAGGACGCGGTGCGGATGGCCGCGATGTTCAAGGCCCTGTCCGACCCGGTCCGGCTGCGCCTCTTCTCCAAGATCGCCTCGCACCCGGGCGGAGAGGCGTGCGTGTGCGACATCCAGGACGTCGGGGTGTCCCAGCCCACCGTCTCCCACCACCTGAAGAAGCTCCGCGAGGCCGGCCTGCTGACCAGCGAGCGCCGGGGCACCTGGGTCTACTACCAGGTCGCACCGTCGGTAGTGGCGGGCATGTCCGCCCTGCTCGACCTCAACCGCTGACCCGAGGAGCCCTCGTTGCCGCACGCCGTCCCCGTCATCGCCCCGATGACGCCAGGGCATGCCGAGGAGGTCCTGGCGGTCTACCGGGCGGGCATCGAGGAGGGCAACGCCACCTTCGAGACCGCCGCCCCCGCCTGGGACGCCTTCGACGCCGCCCGGCTGCCAGGGCACCGGCACGTCGCCCTCGACCAGGACGGCCGAGTGCTGGGCTGGGCCGCGGTGAGCGCGGTCTCCACCCGCCCCGCCTACGCCGGGGTCGTCGAGCACTCCGTCTACGTGCACCCCCGGTTCCGTGGCTTCGGCATCGCCGGTGCCCTGCTGGAGGCGTTGATCGCCTCGACGGAGGCGGCCGGGATCTGGACGATCCAGTCCGGGGTGTTCCCGGAGAACACCGCCAGCCTGGCCCTCCACGCGAAGGCGGGATTCCGGGTGATCGGCACCCGTGAGCGGATCGCGCGCCACCACGGGGTGTGGCGGGATGTTGTCCTGATCGAGCGCCGCAGCCCCGTCGTCAGGTAGCCGGCGGCGGGGCATGACGGTCTTGCGCCAGGGGGCGGCCGGGTCGCGGAGGGTGTCCAGCATCAGCTCGCGCCAGGTGATCGCCGCGTTGGCCGCCAGGTGCGCGTGCCGCACGCCCAGGCCGGTCGGCGCGCTGGCCTGGCGTCCGAGAAGACCGCGCTGAACGGGATGCTCGACACCTGCGCATAGGCCCCCTCCGGCCGACTCGCCCGCCCCGCGTCCCGCTGAGCCGGCCCGTCCGGCCGAAATCGGCTTTCCCTGCGAAAGCCCCCGCGCGAGCCCTACGGTGTTCGCATCGATCCGACTGCGGATCGGGCGCTCGACAGGGGGTGGGTCCGATGGATGTTCCGCTGGCGGACGCGGTCGCGGCGGTGCGCGACGAATTGCTCGAAGCCGCCGCACGGGTGGGTGACGACCCGCAGGTGGTGTTCGCGGTCGGGCCCGTGGAGATGGAGTTCGAGGTCGAGCTGCGAGTCGACGCGAAGGCCAAGGCCGGCTTCAGGCTGTTCGCGGTGGGCGCCGAGACGGAGGCAGGTGTCGCCCGTGCCCGCACCCACCGCGTCTCCTTCACCCTCACCCCCAAGCGCCCCGACGGAGGCGACCTGCTCGTCCGCTCCGCGCAGGAACGCCCCGACGGGCCCGGCGACGTGTCGGGGCGCATTCCGGACTGACCGGGGCGCGGTCCGGCGCACGGCAGGGGCGGGCAGGGGGCGGGCGTGGAGCAGTTGAGGGTGGCCGGGGTTACCGGGCCGAAAGGCGCCGGGCCGGGCTCGGGGTACGCGGTCGGCGGCCGACTGGTCCTGACCTCCGCGCACGTCACCGGACCGGTCGGAACCCGGGTGAAGGTCTTCCCCCCGGCTGCCGGCGCCGATGCGGGTGGGACGGTGGTATGGGCGGGGACGCCGGGCGGGCGGGACGACGCCGCGCTCGTCCTCGTCGACGACTCACCGCACTGGCGGCCACCGACCGCACCGGTCGTGTGGGGACGCCCGGACACGAAACGCCCCAGCACACCGTGCGAGACCTGGGGTGTCCCGGACGAGGCCCAGCGCGAAGGCCGCCCCGTGGAGGCCGCGCAGCTGCGCGGGGAGGTGAACCCGGGCAGCGGCTTCGTCGGCAACCAGTACGTCATGGACCTGCGCACCACCGGCGCCGGGTGGCCGGGTGACGGGACGTCGCCGTGGGGCGGCCTGTCGGGGGCGGCGGTGTTCTGCGACCGCTACCTGACCGGCGTCGTCGCCTCCGACCGCGCCCACTCCGGCCACGGCCGGCTCAACGTCGTCCCCTCCTACGTCCTGCACCACGACCCCGCCTTCCGCACCGCTCTCGCGGAGCACGGTGGCGGCTGGGCGGGAGGGCTGGCGGCGGTGGAGTTCCAGGACATCGCCGACCCCACCAGCAACCCCGCCACCCGGCGCCCCCCGGTGACCCCGGCCGCCCTGCTGGAGGCCGGCCGCCAGACCGTCCCCTTCCACGGCCGCGAGGCCCTGCTCGCCGAACTGGAGGCGTGGTGCTGGCTCGACGGGTTCGGGGCGTGGCTGCTGCACGGCCCCGGCGGGCAGGGCAAGACCCGCCTCGCCCACCACCTCGGCCGACAGCTCACCGCCACCGGCTGGACGGTGCTGTGGCCGCGTGCCGGTGCCAGGCCCGAGCAGCTGTTGGAACTCCGGCGGGCGGCGAGGCCGCTGCTGGTCGTCGTCGACTACGCCGAGACCCGCCCCGAACAACTCGGCGCCCTCGTCGACGCCGCCGCCGAGCACCCCGGAACCAGCCCGTTCAAGCTCCTGCTCCTGGCCCGCACCGCCGGCGACTGGTGGCAGCAGGCCCGAGCGGGAAGCCGACAGGCCGAGGAACTCCTCGCCGCCGCCCGTACCCGCCGCCTCACCCCCCTGGAGGAAGACCCGGACCGTCGCGCCGGCCACTACCGCGACGCCGCCCACGCCCTCGCCACCGCGCTGACGATCGTTCCGGACACGGCCGGACACGACTGGACGGTGGCTGCCGCAGCCCTGACGCCACCGCGACAGCTGGCCCGGGACAGTGCTTACGGCAACGCGCTCACCCTCCACATGACCGCCCTCGCCGACCTCCTCGACACCGCACGCACCGGACCTGCGGACCGCACCGAGGACGAGGACGCACAGGACGTGGAGGACCGGCTGCTCGGCCACGAGAACCGCTACTGGCACAGCAGCGCAATCTCCTTCGGCCTCACCCCCGCCCTCAGCATGGACACCCTGGAGGCCGCGCTCGCCGCGGCTCACCTCACCGGCGCCGGCGACCGTGATCAGGCCGACCTGCTCTGGCAACGTATGCCCGCGCTCGCCGACCAGCCCCGCGACCGCCGCAACCAGGTCACCACCTGGGTTGCTGCCCTCTATCCCGCCACCGGATCGCCGGGAGGGCCGCCCTGGGGCACCCTGCAGCCCGACCGGCTCGCTGAACGCCACACCGGCCGCGTCCTCGAAACCGAACCTCGCCTCGCCGAGCACCTCCTCGGCGGCGCCGACGAAACCCGGGCCGGGCAACTCCTCACCGTCTACACCCGGGCCGCCACCCACCCCGTCTTCCAGGGCCGCCTCGACACCCACCTCACCGACCTCTGCATCCGCCACCACCGGCAACTCGGCGCACACATCATCACCACCGCCACCCGCACCGACCACCCCAAACCCCTCACCAGTGCCCTCGAAGCCATCACCGCAAGCCCCGCAACCACCCTCGACGCCCTCACTCGACTCCACAACCAGTTCCCCAACAGCAGCCAGCGCCTCGCAAGCACCGCCACCCGCCTCGCCTGGACCATCACCCGCCGCTACCGTGCCCTGGCCGACGCGAACCGCGACGCCTACCTCCCTCACCTGGCCAGCGCGCTCAACAACCTTTCCATCCGGTTGGGCGAGGAGGGCCGACGGGCGGAGGGTCTGGCCGCCGTCGAAGAATCCGTCGCCATTCGCCGCGCCCTGGCCGAGACGAACCCCG